>JBIKTU010000231.1:0-4208 GCA_044347965.1 Caulobacter sp. | reverse complement strand
CCCATCCGCCTGCAGCCGGACCACCAGGTCAAGCGCCATGCCGTCGACGGCGCCGGCCAGCGGAAGGGCCAGAATCGGGCCCTGACAGACAGGGCGGCCCTTCAGCGCCACCGGGTTGGACCCCAGGCCCTCAATCACCGCCGTGATCTCGCCCGCGGCCTCGTGGCAGGCGCCTTTGTCAAAAGCAGCGGTCACATCGCGGGCGACGAGTTCGCCGGTCAACGAGCCGGCAAGCCCCAGCGCCGACAACGGAAGCGAGCCCGTAAAGCGCTCCACCCCCGGCGACCGACGGGTCAGCGCGATCCGCCCGGCCCCTTTCACGTCTCCGCCGGACGCCCTGATCGCGACCTTGGTCTGGCCCATCAGGAGCCCCAGCGGATCCAGCGCCACCGAGAGGTCCCCAAGCGCCAGAGAGCCCAGCGACGCTTGCCGGATCTCGCCCTTCCAGACCAATCCGCGAGCCTCGGCGAAGGACAGTCGCTTTCCGCCGCCGGCGGCCAGTCCGATCGAGAGGGGTACGGTCAGCGGAAGCGCCGCCGCCAACGCGGCGAGGAAAACGAACAGCAGGTTGCGATTGGTCATGAGCCGGCCCGCTCGAAGGAAACTTCGACCGTCAGGCTTCTGTCATCGGCCTTGTCCGCAGTCAGACCAACAACCGATACACCGTGGGTCGTCCGCAGCCCGTCGATCCACTGCATGAGGATCCCAGGCTGGACGGCGGTGATCCAGACGGTCAGGCGACCATCGCCCTCCTCGCGCCGCCGCTCGATCGTGATCCCGGACGCCGCCGCGGCGGTATCGACGACCCCGGCCAGGCCCCGACCGTCGGGCTGCGCGGCGCGTGCGGTCCCCGCCCGGGCGAGCGACTTGACAGCGGCGAGGTCGGCCGCGGCGGCCAGACGCTCGTCGCGCGCCCACGCCCTGGCCGTGTTCAGCGGAGTCAACACGCCGTACCAGAACAGCAGCGCCCCCAGGACGATGGCCAGGCCCTGCAGCATAAGGCGTTCGCGCGACGTGCGCTCGGCCCAGAAGTCGCGGGCGGTCTGCGGCAAGGTCATGGCTGCCTCCTGACGCTGATGTCGCTGGTGATCCGGCCGCCCTCGGTGACGGTGCTGTCGGCGACGATCAGCAGCCCGACGCTGCCGCCCGCCGTGATCAGCTGGTCCATATCCGAGTAGTTGCCATAGGACAGGCCCGCGCTCAGACCGGACGGGCCATAGGCGAGACTGTCGATCTGGGCGCCCGGCGTGCGCTCGATCGCGGTGAACAGATCAGCGGCCAGTTCGGCGAACCGGTCGGAAGCCTGATGCTCGGCCAATCGCGTCCGGACCACCGCGATATCGGAGCCGGCGGGCACGGACCGGGGCCAGAGGACGCGGGCCCCGTCGACGGCGCGACTTTCGGCCTGCCGGGCGGCGAACAGGTCGACACCGATCTGGGCGACGTTCAGCACCAGCGGCGACACCAGCAATGCAAGGGCGAGGATGATCATCCGCCGGACGTTTCCAACCACCGGCTGCTCGGAGCGGGCCCCGAAGGCGCCCTGCAGGAGATTGATCTCCGGCATTATGGCCGCTTTGGCCAGCATGGGCTCCAGCTCGTTCAGCGCCAGCATCCGGCGCGGCCGGTCGCCGAGCACCGCTTCGGCGAGAGGACGTTCCGCGGCGAAGGCCAGGCCCTGCCCCCGGACCGCCAGCATGTCCCCGAAGCCCGCAACGATCGTCTGCCCCTCGTCTTCCGGCCGCAGCGTCAGATAATCGGGCGTCACCGACACCGGATCGACGCCGCGCGCGGCCGCCGACGTCAGCCAGCTTTGGACCCGCGATGCGCTGGCGACAGCGGCCAGCCGTTGCCCGCCGGCGTCGCTTCCGCCGACGCAGATGTGCAGGTCGTCGCCCTCGTCGGCGATATCGTCCTGAAGCAGGAAGGCGACCGCCGACCGGGCCTGCCGATCATTACGATCCGGCAGGTCCAGCCAGCGGGCGACGACGTCGGCGCCAGGCACGACCAGGCGGTCGATGACCGGCGTATCGGGCGCAGCCGCGTCGGGTTGCAGCACGCCGCGCTGAAGCACCGTGCCCGTCTCGGAGACGGTCAGACAGGGCCAAGGCTGGTCCGGCGCGGAGAGGAAGACAAGGCGTATGGGGATCATTCGTCGCGGGTCCAGCGGCGCGCAGCGAGCTTCACCGCGCCCGAGGGATCAACCTCGAGCAGGGTGTTGAGCGTGGCGGTTGAGCCGGCGAAGGTGACGTCGGCGTCGAGGGAAAAGAAGCGGGTCCGCAGCGCCACCTGGTCGCGTGCGGCGTCCTCTGGAACCTGGTCCACGAGGATGGGGTCGTTCCAGAAGGCCTGAAGATTATCCCAGCCGTCGGCAGGACGTCCGGCAAGGAGCCGGGCGCCGGCCTCGGGAGGAATGGCGCCCAGGGTGACCATGGTGATCAGGACCGATCGGTCAGGCGCCAGCGTGTTGACGTTGATCGGAGACAGGTCGGTTGTAGGCGGGGCGCAGACGTAAGGGCGGAGACGGTCATAGACGTCCGGCGTGAAGCCGCGCACCATTCTCAGCTCACTCACCTCGGCCAGCATCGCCCCTCCGGTGCGATACATTGGTGCGCCGCGGGCGTAGTCCTGGTCCTCGGCGCCGCCCATCGCGATGTCGTCGCTGTCGATCCAGTCGGCGAGGTTGTTGGCCAGGGTCTGACCCCGGCCGTCCGGAATGCCCAGGGCGCCGAGCAGGATCACCATCTGCCGCACGCCCATATCGCGGCGGACGACGCGCTCGCCCCGCCGCTCGCCCACGCTGTTCAGGTTGAAGCAGCCGGTGGCGTCTGTGATGCGGCCTGTCATCACCCCGTTCTCGATCGGGAAGGTGAAGGACCGGCCGTTCCAGTCGCCCTTCAGGGTCGTGCGTCCCGAGTCGAGGCGGGCGAGGCGGGCGATCCGCGCGCGCGCCAGTTCCTCGGCGCCCAGCGCATACAGCTGCGCCTGATTGCGGCCCGTGGCGTTGGCGGTGCGGTGGACGCCGAACCGGATGTCATCCAGCACGCCGACGGCGATGATCGACATCACGGCCACCAGCAGCAGTACGGTCAGCAGGGCCGCACCCTTCTCTTCGGCGCGCCTCATCTGAGACTCCCCGGCGTGAGCAGGACCTGTTCGAACCGGCCCAGCCCCTCGACCCGAAAGGCGATGCGCACGGCCTGCGGCAGTTCAGCGGTCGGCGTCGCCGTCCAGGCGGGCGACCAGGCGCCCCTGTAGAGATAGGCCACCTGCAGCTGGTCGACGCCCTCGAGCAGGATCTGCGGCTGGCCCGCCGGCGCGCCGTCCAGGGCCGTGCGGGTGATGCGCTCCAGCCGTCCCTCGACCAGACGATAGTCGACCCGCTGCACGGACGGCCGCTGCGCCGCGCCCGGGTTCTCCCATCCGTGGCGGGTCAGCAGCATGAACGGCGCCCCCTCCTTCGGCTGCCGGCCGATGAAGGCTCCGGCCGCCTGTACACCCCCGGCGTCGCGGGTGCGGCGGGTCGAGAGCTGGCTCAGGTCGGCCTTGAGAAGAATGCGGGTGCGCTGGAACGCGCCAAGCTGATCCATCCGCGAGCGAACGGCGGTCTGTCCGTCGAGGGTCGAGCCCATGACCAGGGCGCCGGCCGCGGAGACCAGGCCAAACACGAACAGCGCCGCCAGCATCTCGACGAGAGTGAAGCCCTTCATCGCCGCCCCCGGAACGCGGTGGCTTCGGCGAGCGTGGTTTTGTCGTCAGGGCGGCCGACGAGCACGTCGATCCGCAGCACCTCGGGATCGCTCGTCCGGCTGACCTTCCGAACCCAGCGCCAGGGCCGGTCGCCGGCCTGGTCAACACCCGCGGACTCGCCGATCGGCGGCCAGTCGATCAGCGCCTCGGCGATGCGGTTGTCGGCCACCACGCCGGCAATGACACGCGCTTCGATGGCGGCGGCGGTCCGGGTGTTCTCTCCGGAGACATTGACGAGCGCCAGCGCCGCGATGCTGAACACAGACATCGCCACCAGCACCTCGATTAGGGTGAACCCCTGCTCAGCGCGCTGTCGCGTCATCGACCCTGACATTTCCCGCTGTATCGACGGTGACGCGGCTGCTCCGGGCCCCGCGCGTGATGACATAGTCGGCCGGCGTGGCGACGCCTGCCGGATCAAAGGCCACCTGCTCGACCGCATCGGTCGCCAACAGCCG
>JBIKTU010000230.1:0-4217 GCA_044347965.1 Caulobacter sp. | reverse complement strand
GCCGCTACGGCTGCGTGCTTCAGATGGGCGGGTCGGACCAGTGGGGCAACATCCTCAACGGGGTGGAGCTGATCCGCCGCGTCGACCACAAGCCGGCCTTCGGCCTGACCACGCCGCTGCTGTCCACCGCCTCGGGCGCCAAGATGGGCAAGACGGCCCAGGGCGCGGTGTGGCTGAACGCCGACATGCGGTCGCCGTACGACTACTGGCAGTTCTGGCGCAACGCAGAGGACGCCGACGTCGGCCGCTTCCTGCGCCTGTTCACCGACATCCCCATGGACGAGGTGCGGCGGCTGGAGTCCCTGCAGGGCGCGGCGATCAACGACGCCAAGAAGGCGCTTGCCGACGCGGCCACCACCATGCTGCACGGTGAAGAGGCGGCCAAGGCGGCGCGCGACGCCGCCGAGAAGGCCTTCGAACAGGGGGCGCTGTCGGCCGACCTGCCGACGGTGGAGCTGCCGTCGGCCTCGGTGCTGGGGGCGACCCTGGCGGCGGTGGCGGTCGACGCCGGCCTCTGCGCCTCCCGCGGCGAGGCCCGGCGCCTGGCCCAGGGCGGCGGTCTGCGGCTGAACGACGCTCAGGAGACCAACGGCGACCGCCTGCTGGCCGAGAGTGATGTCGTGGACGGCGTCATCAAGCTGAGCCAGGGCAAGAAGAAGATCGTGCTGGTCAGGCCGGTCTGAGCAGTCCCGCTGTCATCCCGGACGCCCGACGGGCGATCCGGGACCCAGCGAACCGCGTACGAACTCTGGGTCCCGGCGCTCCGCTGCGCTGCGGTCGGGATGACAACGGATTGTGGAGACCACCATGCTGAACGAAGGCGACAAGGCCCCCGATTTCGACCTGCCGACGGACACCGGCCGGGTGTCGCTGGCGGCGCTGGCGGGCAAGGCCGTGGTGCTGTTCTTCTATCCGAAGGACGACACGCCGGGCTGCACCACCGAGTCCGTCGGCTTCTCGCAGGCGAAGGCCGACTTCGAGGCGGCCGGCGCGGTGGTGGTCGGGGTCTCCAAGGACACCGCCGCCAAGCACGGGAAGTTCCGGGCCAAGCATGGCTTGACGGTGGAGCTCGGCTCCGACGCCGACAGCGACGTGATCGAGCGTTACGGCGCCTGGGTGGAGAAGAAGCTCTATGGCCGCGAATACATGGGCATCGACCGTTCGACCTTCCTGATCGACGGCGAGGGCGTGATCCGGCGCGTGTGGCGAAAGGTCAAGGTGCCGGGCCATGTGCAGCAGGTTCTCGAGGCCGCCCGGGCGTTAAGGTAAAGCGTCGCGGGCGACGTTAGCGCTCACCACCAGTAGTGTCCGCAGAGTAACCCCGACTGTTGCCTAAAGGCCGCGCTCGCCCCTGAATAATCGTGTAGCGCGAGCAAAGGTGACGGTTCCTGTGGCGGCAGTCACCTGATGTGGTTAAACCTCGATCTGTAGAGCTTGGAATCAAGGCATCGTGCACACCTGACGCGCGAAGCCCCTTGCGTGTTTCCCTATCTTCACGGCATATCGCCGAAACCGAAAAAATCGGGTTCGGGGGCTATGGCTGTAACGCGAGTACGGCGACTTCGGCGGGCTCTGGAAGAGCTCTTCCCGGAAAGGCATCTCTACATCCGCTCGGGTGGCGAGATGCGTGGCTTCGTCCTGTCGACGGGCAAGCAGATGATGGGGGCCGGCCTGATCGCCGCCGCCGCGCTGTGGATGGGCGTTTCCACCGCCGCCATGATGGTCAGCGCGCTGTCGGTCAGCGCCGCCGACCAGGAACTGATCAAGCAGCAACGCTACTGGGAGCGGGTCACCGCTGACCGCCAGGCGCGCCTGAACAGCGCCATCGCCCAGCTCTCGACCACCAACGGCTCGTTCGACGAGCTGGCAGGCTCGGTGGAAAGCCGCCATGCGGCGCTCGCCGAACTGCTGAAGGAATTCAAGGGCGTGCCTGGCGCCCAGGCCGCCCTGGCTCCGGCCAAGCCGCGCCTGAACGCCACCACGCCCGTGCAGCGCATCCAGAACACCCTGATCGACCAGGAGCGGATGATCGACGCCGCCGAGGGCTTCGCCCGCAGCCGCGCCGAACGCCTGCGCCTCGCCTTCCGCCTCGCCGGTCTCGACCCGACCAGCTATCGCGGTCGCGGCGGCTCGCTCGGCGGTCCGCTGATCGAGGCCAAGGATCCGCGCGCCCTGGCCGTGGTTCTGGATGTGGACGAAAGTTTCGCGATGCGCATCCAGCGCGCCGCCAACAACATGTCGGACATGCGGTCCCTGTCCGAGGCCGCCAAGCGCCTGCCCTTCTACCGGCCGACCAGCGCCGCGGCGCAGACGTCCAGCTATGGCGTGCGGCTCGATCCCTTCACCCGCCGTCCCGCGTTCCATTCCGGGCTCGACTTCGCCGGCCCCACCTTCACGCCGATCTATGCGACAGCGCCGGGCGTCGTGTCCTTCGCCGGGGCCCGCTCGGGCTACGGCAACACCGTGGAAATCGACCACGGCAACGGATTCAAGACCCGATACGCTCACCTCGCGGGCTTCAGCGTGTCCGTGGGCCAGCGCGTGGCGGTTGGCCAGCGTATTGCATCGATGGGTTCGACTGGCCGTTCGACTGGCCCACATTTGCACTACGAAGTGTGGGTCAACGGCCGAGCTCAGAACCCGAACCGTTTCTTGAAGGCCGGCGAATATGTTCAGCAAACCGACTAAGACCCCGTCCAAGTCCCCCGTCCAGGCGACCCCCGTGGCCGCCGCGCCGGCCCCTGTCGCGCCCGAGGGTCCCAAGGCCCGGCCGCGCGTCGCATCCCTTATCAGCGACGGGATTACGATCGAAGGCGGGGTCACCGGCGACGGTGAACTGCAGATCGACGGCACCGTCCGCGGCGACGTCCGCGTCGGCCGGCTGACCGTCGGCGAGACCGGTCACATCGAGGGTTCGGTCTACGCCGAGGCCACCGAGGTGCGCGGCCGCGTCATCGGCTCGGTGACCGCCAAGCAGGTGCGTCTTTATGGGACATCCTACGTCGACGGCGACATCACCCACGAGCAGCTGGCGATGGAAACCGGCGCCTTCTTCCAGGGCCGCAGCCTGAAGTTCCAGCGCCCCGCCGCCCCGCAGCACGCCCCGGCGCCGCAGCCGGTGTCCCACGCGCCGTCGGCCCCGGCCGGCGACCCGTTCGCCGCGCCGCCCAAGCCGCACGGCTAGATCCTCGACGACTCCTCATCGTCCGAAAACCGTGCGGGGGCATGGGCGGCAACGCCCGTGCCCCCGTTGCGTTGGACATGAACAATCCTCCCCGCTCGCGGGGAGGGGGACCATGCGGAGCATGGTGGTGGGGTAGCGCGGGCGTTGCAGGACAAAGCTTTGCTGGCCCCAATCACCGACCGTCGGCGCTACCCCTCCACCGCCGTCCCGGCGGTTCCCCTCCCCGTGAACGGGGAGGATAGAGGCGCCCGGATCCCCCTCTCCCACCTCTTCCAGGAGGGAGAGGATCGTCAGAGCGGGATGTTGTCGTGCTTCTTCCAGGGGTTGGCCATCTGCTTGCCGCGCAGGCCCTTCAGGGCGCGGGCGATGCGGCGGCGGGTGCCGTGGGGCTTGATGACGTCGTCGATGTAGCCGCGGCTGGCGGCGACGAACGGGTTGGCGAAGCGGTCCTTGTACTCGGCTTCCCGCTCGGCGAGCTTCTCGGGGTCACTCATCTCGGCGCGGAAGATGATCTCGACCGCCCCCTTGGCGCCCATGACCGCGATCTCGGCGGTCGGCCAGGCGTAGTTGACGTCGCCGCGCAGGTGCTTGGAGCTCATGACGTCATAGGCGCCGCCGTAGGCCTTGCGGGTGATGACCGTGACCTTCGGCACCGTCGCCTCGGCATAGGCGAACAGCAGCTTGGCGCCGTGCTTGATCAGGCCGCCGTACTCCTGCTTGGTCCCCGGCATGAAGCCCGGAACGTCGACCAGGGTGATGATCGGAATGTTGAAGGCGTCGCAGAAGCGCACGAAACGGGCGGCCTTGCGGCTGGAGTCGATGTCCAGAACCCCGGCGAGAACCTGAGGCTGGTTGGCGACGATGCCGACGCTCTCGCCATCGATCCGGGCGAAGCCGCAGATGATGTTCTTGGCCCACTCGCTTGAGATTTCGAAGAAATCAGCCTCGTCCACGACCTTGAGGATCAACTCCTTCATGTCGTAGGGCTTGTTGGGATTGGCCGGGATCAGGGTGTCCAGGCTCAACTCGTCAC
>JBIKTU010000229.1:0-4218 GCA_044347965.1 Caulobacter sp. | reverse complement strand
GCCCGGCTTGAGCATGTCCACACAGGACCGCTCCAGCCTGCGCAGCCGGGCGGTCAGGTCGTCGACCTGGCCGAAGACGAACGTCATGTCGCTCATCAGTTCACATCCGTCTTCTTCGGCGGGGCCGGCGGCAGCGGGGCGACGTTGACGCCGTCCTCGACCAGCTTCTTCACCTCGGTCGGCGAGGCCTCGCCGTAGATGCCGCGCGCCTCGGACTTACCGTCATGGATGTCGCGGGCCTCGCGGGCGAAGGCGTCGCCGACGTAGTCGAAGTTTTCCTCGACGTGGGCGCGGACCTTGCACATGGCCTCCATGACCATCTCGCGCATGCCGGGTTTCAGGTCCTGGCCGGCGGCCTGCGCCTTCGTGCCGGCCACGGCGGGGGCCATGATCTGCTTGCGCACCGCGCCGCTGCCGCAGACGGGGCATTCGAGCAGCCCGCGCGTCTGCTGGTCGTCATAGTCGGCCGAGGCGCCGAACCAGCCTTCGAAGCCGTGCTCATGCTCGCAGACGAGGGCGTACTTGATCATCTATGGCCCAGTGAACGGTCTGGCGTTCTTCAGGTTCGGAATCGCCGCGCGGGCCTTGTCCGAGGCGGTCAGGTCCAGGTCGGCGACCAGCACCCCCGGCTCGTCATGGTCGAGCTTGCCGACGATCTCGCCCCAGGGCGCGACGATGGTCGAGCGACCCCAGGTGCCGCGGCCGTCCTCGTGGAACCCGCCCTGCGCCGCGGCCAGGATGAAGCTGCCTGTCTCGATGGCGCGGGCCCGGATCAGGATCTCCCAGTGCGCCTCGCCCGTGGGGCGGGTGAAGGCGGCGGGCAGGGCGATGACATTGGCCCCGGCCAGCGCCAGGGCGCGATACAGGGCCGGAAAGCGCATGTCGTAGCAGATGGTCAGGCCCAGCCGGGCGCCGGCCGCGTCGATGACCACGGCCCGGTCGCCCGGCTCATAGGTCGCCGACTCCCGCGCCGTCTCGCCGGTGGGCAGGTCGACGTCGAACATGTGGAGCTTGTCGTAGGTCGCCGCGATGGCGCCGTCGGGCGCGATCAGCAGCTGGCGGTTGGCGGCCTTGCCGTCCTCGCGTCGCACCAGGGCCGAGCCGATGTCGATCCAGACGGCCAGCTCGCGGGCCAGGTCGCGCAGACCGGCGACCACCGGGTCGTCCTCGGCGGAGGTGAGGACCGGCAGCAGCCGCTCGCGGTCCTTCTGCAGGATGTTAGTCCCCTCCGGCGTCACGATCAGCCGCGCGCCATCCTCCGCCGCCTGGCGGACCAGCGGCGCGACATGGGCCAGCGCCTCGGCGTGAGTCGCCGGCGTACGGGTCTGGACGAGGCCGACGCGGAGGATCATGCGGTCAGCATCGGGTCCAGCTTGCCGGCGCGATCGAGCGCCAGCATGTCGTCGCAGCCGCCGATGTGCTGTTCTCCGACGAAGATCTGCGGGAAGGTCGCGCCGCCGCCGGAGCGTTCCATCATTTCGCGGCGCAGGGCGGGGTCCATGCCGGCCTCGATCTCCTCGAAGTCGGCGCCCTTGGCTTCGAGCAGGGAGAGCGCCCGCGCGCAGTAGCCGCAGAAGGGACGGGTGTAGATGGTGACCTTGGCCATGACTCGTATCGGATGCCTTTGCTGCCTTGTCATATAGTGGTGTCCGCGCCGGCGCGCACCTTGGCGATGACGGCGAGGTGGACGGCGGCGGCGCCCGCCGCCTTCAGCGCCCGCGCGCAGGCCTGCGCCGTGGCCCCGGTGGTCAGGACGTCGTCGACGAGCAGAACGCGCCGACCGGCCAGGCGGTCGCGCATCGTCTCGCGCACGGCGAAGGCGCCGGCCACGTTGCGGCGGCGGCCCGTCGCGGACTTGCCGCCCTGGATGGCGGTGTCGCGCACCCGCTCCAGGGCGTCGGGCAGGAAGGGCAGGCCCTGGCCGCGCGCCAGCGGCCGGGCGATCTCGGCGGCCTGGTTGTAGCGCCGGCGCAGGAGCCGCCAGCGGTGCAGCGGTACCGGGACCACAACGTCGACGTCGGCCAGCAGCGGCCGGGCCGAACGCGACAGCCAGCGCGCCATCAACCCGGCCAGGTCGGTGCGGTCGGCGTGCTTGAGCTTCAGGATCAGGTCACGCGAGGCCTCGTCGTAGAGGCAGGCTGCCCGCGCCCGGTCGAAGGCCCGCGGTCTTGCCATACAGGCGGCGCAGCGCACCCCCGGCCCGGGATCGAACTCGAACGGCGAGCCGCAACCGTCGCAGACCGGATCCTCCAGGAAGGCGATGCGACTCCACTGTCGGGCGGGCAGGCCCGTGGTCTGGGCCGCGCCGCCGTCGAAGTCGCGCACCGGCAACAGCAGGTCGAGCAGCCCCCGCGCCGCGCCGATGATGCGCGCCGACGGTTCCCATCGGGTCCATGAAGGGCCATGTTCCGCCCGCATGTCCGGTACGCCACCCCTCCTGTTCGACCGCGCCCTTCACCGGCGCCGCCTCGACCGCGCCGCCTCCGGCTACGCCGCCGCGGGCTTCCTGAAGACCCGCGCCGCGGAGGACGCGGTGGTCCGGCTGGAAGCGATCATGCGACGGTTTCCGCTGGCGGTCGACCTGGGCGCGCGCGACGGCGCCTTCGCCCGGTCGCTGGCGACCAGCGACGCCGCCGCGAAGATCGACCTGCTGATCGAGACCGACCTGTCGGCGGCCATGCTGGCCAACCGGGGCGGACCCCGCCTGGTCGTCGACGAGGAGCGCCTGCCGTTCGCGCCGGCCAGCCTGGATCTGGTGGTCTCCACTTTAGCGCTTCACTGGACCAACGACCTGGTCGGGGCGCTGATCCAGATCCGCCGCGCGCTCAGGCCCGACGGCCTGTTCGTCGGGGCGCTGCTGGGCGGGGCCTCCCTGACCGAACTGCGCCAGTCCCTGCTGGCGGCGGAGTCGGAGCTGAGCGGCGGAGCGGGCCTCAGGGTCTCGCCCTTCGCCGACGCCTTCGACGGGGCCGGGCTGCTGCAGCGGGCGGGGTTCGCGCTGCCGGTGGCGGACGTCGACCGGGTGACGGTGCGCTATTCGCACCCCATCGCCCTGTTGCGCGACCTGCGGGCCATGGGCGAGACCAATGTCCTGCTGGACCGGCCGCGCGCGCCTCTGTCGCGCGCGGTGCTGCTGCGGGCCCTGGCGCTTTATGTCGAGCGCTTCGCCCAACCCGACGGCAAGGTCCCGGTCACCTTCGAGATCATCACCCTGACCGGCTGGGCCCCGCACGAGAGCCAGCAGAAGCCGCTGAAGCCGGGGTCGGCGAAGATGCGGCTGGCCGATGCGCTGGGGACGGTGGAACGATCGGCGGGGGACAAGGCGGGGTAGGCCCGCGCGGTCCGGCCCTAGTCGCCGCTGATCGCGTCGCTGACCGCGTCGCTGACGTACTGCATCTTCTCGGTGGTCTTGTTGCCGAAGGCGGTCATCGAAGTGAGGACCACCAGGAAGACCAGCGAGGCGATCATGCCGTACTCGATGGCGGTCGCGCCCGACTCATCGCGGTTGAAGGCCTTCAGGATCAGATGAAGTCGCGCAGGAAGGCGACCAGCGGGGCGTCCGCCGGCGGCATCGGATAGTCGGCAAGCTTTTGGGGCTTCACCCACGCCAGAGCCTCGTGTTCCCGCGCCGTGACAAATCCGTCCCAGCGCCTGCAGAGGTAGAGTGGCATGAGCAGATGAAACGAATCGTAACCGTGCGAGGCGAAGACGAAGGGAGCCAGGCAGGCCTCCGTGACGCTGATGCCCAGCTCCTCGTTCAGTTCGCGGATCAGGCAGGCCTCGGGCGTCTCGCCGGCCTCGACCTTGCCGCCCGGAAACTCCCACAGCCCGGCCAGCTGCTTGCCCTGCGGCCGCTGGCAGATCAGCACCCGCCCGTCGCTGTCGATCAACGCGGCGGCGGCGACGAGGAGGATGGGCTTGGCGGGGGCGGTGGAGGGGGAGGTGGTCATGTCCGTGCTGTATCCGAGCCGGTATAATCCTGAAAGCCGGCGCTCCGCCAAAGCCCTCCTCCTCAATGGAGGAGGGTTGGGTGGTGGTGTGGCCGCTGCTTCGAAGCGTAGGGCTCTGCAAGGCGCCGGCGCCAATCAGCGTCACCCTGAATCGCCAGAGCAACACCACCATCCCCGGCCCTTCCTCCATCGAGGAGGAAGGGAGTCGTTCCGAGCCCCACAACCGCCACGCCAGACAGCGAGGAGGCGACAGGGCGTCAACCTCTGC
>JBIKTU010000228.1:0-4233 GCA_044347965.1 Caulobacter sp. | reverse complement strand
GCCCTCCGGCGGGCTTCGCCGTCTTCTATCCCACCGGTCTGCTCCACCGGGTCACGCCCGTGACGGCGGGGACCCGGCTGGCCTGTGTGGGATGGGTCCAGAGCCTGGTCCGCCGTCCGGACCAGCGCGAGATCCTCTTCGACCTCGAAGGCCTGCGGGACCAGGCGAGCGGCGAGGCGTCGCTGAGGCTCGACAAGACCATCGGCAACCTGCTTCGGATGTGGGGCGAGGGCTGAGGCCGGGATCTCCAGGCCTCCAGGCCTGTCGCGCCCGCCAGGCGTTGGCATGTCCGGAGGGCCGCAGCCGCCGAGGCCGGCTGCGGCGGATGATCGCCTCAGGCTCTGAATCTACTCACGCGGCGCCGTCTCACGCGCCTTGAGGAATCGCGCCAGATCGGTGTCGGCGATACGCCAGCCCTTGCCAATGTCAACGGCGCGCAGCTCTCCGGACTTTATCCAGAGCCGCACTGTCGCATCGGACACTTCAAGCCGCTCGGAAATCTCATGCACCGTCTGGTATCGGTCGTTTGGCACGCGCTTGCTCTTCAAAGGTGGTGTTGAGCGTAGAATGGCGATGTTTAGTCATGTTTGGTTGATCTGGATCAAGCCGGAGGCTGACGGTCTGTGCGTTGTTGATGGCGTCCCCGGGGTAGCGGCGAAGGCGGATTTCCTCGCCCGGCGCCCAAGGGGGTTTAGTCCTGATGAGGAGCCGTCATGCCGAAGACCCGTATCGCCTTCATGCCTCTGAATACCTATCCGTACGTCATGGCGGATGAAGCGATCCGACCGGCCGTCGGTTTCGCGGCGTCCCTCGGCTGCTCGCTGCACGTGACGACCTACGCCGTGAACATCCCGCGTCTGTCCTCGCCGCTTGGCGGCCTGCTTCTGAATGTCCCGGGTCTGGCACAGACGGCCGAAGAAACCAGTCGTGCTGA
Organism: Caulobacter sp.; assembly: GCA_044347965.1. GTDB lineage: Bacteria > Pseudomonadota > Alphaproteobacteria > Caulobacterales > Caulobacteraceae > Caulobacter. The sequence continues at coordinate 3,299 of JBIKTU010000228.1, read as the reverse complement.
ATGCCGCCGCCTGGGCGAACTCGTGCAGGCCGCAGCGGGGGCGTTCGTCACGCCGGACATCACCTGCCGCGAGGTCGACCTGGGCGCCGTCGTCGACGCCGCCGCCCATGAAGCGCGCTATTTTGATCTCTCCATACTTCCCTGGTTCGACGCCAGTATCGCGCCCCAGGACGTGACCCAGTCGGTTGTCTTCGGATCTGGCAGGCCGACGATCATTGTGCCGCCGTCAACCGGCTCCGACCCGGTCAGCCATATTGCGATCGCCTGGGATGGAAGCCGGGTCGCCGCCCGCGCCCTGGGGGACGCCCTGGCGCTGCTTCCGGAAGGCGGCCGGGTTACCGTCCTGACGGTCCAGGACGAGAAGCCGCTCGCTGGCCGGATCGCCCAGACCCTGGCGGATTCACTCGAGAAGCGCGGCATTCCCGCCCTGATCCATTCTGTTCCGCTCGGGCGCCGGAAGATCGCCGAAGCCTTGCAGGAGGGCGCGCTCGAGTCGGGAGCCACCCTGCTGGCCATGGGGGGCTTCGGGCACTCACGCATCCGGGACTTCGTTTTGGGCGGTGCGACCACGGGCGTCTTCGCGGACCTGCGGCTTCCCGTCCTGCTCTCGCACTGAGTGGAGGCGGAGCGAGCCAGGGCGCGCCTTTCGGGCCGCCCGGCCCCCGTCCTGCCTCGCCGGTCCTACGGCGCTGTGTAGTGCACCTGCGCCCCCGGCCCGAGCGGCAGGTCCAGCATCACCCAGCCCACGGTCATGCCTATGCCCGCGACCATGAAGCACAGGGCGTAGGGCAGCATCAGCGCAAGCAGGGAGCCCACGCCCATGGTTCCGTCCCATCTGCGGCTGAAGGCCAGGATGAGCGGGAAGTAGCTCATCAGCGGGGTCATGATGTTGGTGTAGCTGTCGCCCATGCGGTAGGCGGCGGTGGTCATCTCCGGGCTGATGCCCAGCAGCATGAACATCGGCACCACGACCGGCGACAGGGCGCTCCACTTGGCCGATGCCGAGCCGATGAACAGGTCCAGGAACGACGACAGCAGCAGCACGCAGACCAGCAGGAAGGCGGCGGGAAGGGCCATGGCCTGCAGCGCCTCGGCCCCGTTGATGGCGATGATCGGCCCGATCCGCGACCAGTTGAACATGGCCACGAAGTGGGCGGCGAAGAAAACGAAGACCAGGTAGGGGGCCATGGTGCGCACGCCGTGCTGCATCATGTCGACCACGTCGCCCGCCGACTTGATCGCGCCGGTCGCCCGGCCGAACGCCGCGCCGGTGGCCAGGAACAGCACGAAGAAGCCGGCGATCAGCGCGGCGTACAGCGGCTGCAGCCGGGCGGTTCCCTCGAGCTCCTCGTCGATGAAGGGCGTGTATCCGGGCCACAGGGCCAGGGCGGTGAAGACGGCGACGACCAGCAGCGCGACTACGCCGGCGTGCCGCAGGCCCTTGCGCTCGTCCGGCGTGACATCGGCCTTGTCGAGGTCGGCCTGCAGCTCGGCGTCGACCACGCCGCCCCAGGGGCCGAGCCGCGGCTCGACCACCTTGTCGGTGATGAACCAGACGATGGGCGTGAACAGGATGACGATGGCCAGGATGAAGTACCAGTTGCCCAGTGGGTTCATCGTCCAGTTCGGGTCGACGATGCGGGCCGCCTCCTGGGTGAAGCCCAGCAGAAGCACGTCGATCTGGCCCGGCATGATGTTGCCGGCATAGCCGCCCGACACCGCAGCGAAGGCGGCCGCCAGGCCGGCCAGCGGATGGCGCCCGGCCACGGCGAAGATGATCGCCGCCAGCGGGATGAACACCACATAGGCCGCGTCGGAGGCGTGGTGCGAGACCATGCCGATGATGGCCACGATCGGGGTCAGCAGCCCCTTGCTGGCGTTGCGCAGCGAGGCGCGGATCAGGGCCGAGAACAGACCGGCGCGTTCGGCGACCGCCGCGCCCATCATGATCGTCAGCACCAGGCCGAGCGGCGCGAAACTGGCGAAGGTCTTGGGCATCTCGGTGAACAGCCGGGCGATGTTCTCTTCAGAGAACAGGCTCGAGGCGCGATAGGTCAGCACCCCGTCCGCCAGTTCGGCGAACTGCGGCGCCTTCTCGCCCGAATAGGGCAACGAGGCCTGCCAGCCCAGCGCCGCGCCCAGGGCCGAGATCAGCATCAGCGCGAAGATCAGGTAGACGAAGATGATCGTCGGATCGGGAAGCAGGTTCCCGGCGCGCTCGACGAAGCCGAGAAAGCCGCGCTGGCGGTCGGGACGGGGGGCGTCAGTCATCTCGGGATCGCTGCTCCGGCGCGGTCGGTCTGGCGACTCTTCTAGCCACGATTTCCGCGGCCGTCTTCATCGCGATGACGCGGGGCGCAACCGCCGGCTCCGGCGACCGTTATCCAGGCTCACAGAGATCCGAGGTGACGCACAATGATCCTTCCGCAGGGCGCCGTGGTGGCCATAGTCGACGGCGCGAAGCTGGTGATGTTCCACAACATCGGCCATGAGGCCGAAGTGGACCTCAAGGCCATGGACCTTCCGGCCGTCGAGCCGGGGGCGGCGTCCCGGGGGCATCACTCCAGCGGCGCCAACTCCGACGACGACACCCAGGCCGAGGACGCCTTCGCCGGCGGCGTCGCGGCGCTGCTGAACAGACAGGCCCTCGAGGGACGGTTCGAGGCCCTGCTGGTGATCGCCGCGCCCCGCACGCTCGGCGAGCTGCGCAAGCACTGGCACAAGGTGCTGCAGGAAAAACTGGTCGGCGAGATCGCCAGGGACCTCACCGGCCAGTCCACTGACCACATCGCCAGGGCCATCGCGGCGGCGTGAGTTGGCCGGGGCCCAGACCCTCGCGGGGCCAGGCGGCCGGTTCAGCGCCGTGATTGAAGTTGGATCCCGGCCTTCGCCGGGAACACGGCGGGTGTTGGCTGCCTAGAACAGTCCCGCGCGCTGGGCGATGGCCACCGCGGCGACGACCAGGATCAGGGCCTGGATGATGGAGCCGAAGGGCGAGGGCAGGGGAAGCTTCTGCACCGCCCAGGCCAGAAGGGCGGCGACGACCAGAACGATGATGGCGAAGATCAAGAGGGACATGCGGAGTTCCTGCGGCGACCCTGGTCGCGGTTCGCAGGGTTAAGCGTATGCTTGGCTGTTCTGTTCCCTCGGGCGCTGGCACGGCTTTGCATCCTCCTGCGGTTTGATCCGAAAAGGTTGGGGAGGGGGCGGAGCGCCGGGCCTTCGCCCGGCATAGGGGTAGTGTTGTACCGTTTCGACGAAGACTGACGCTCCGCGTGGCCGTTATCTCGCAGGCCCGG
>JBIKTU010000227.1:0-4244 GCA_044347965.1 Caulobacter sp. | reverse complement strand
TCTTGCCCACCCCCATGAGTCCGACGAGGGCGATGGTCTTGCGACGAAGTCGTGGGTCCGGGTTCATGGCGCAGTTCCGCTTACACGATAGGCGGCCTCCGGGCCAACAGCTACCGACCGGGAGCCGCCTCTCCCCTTCCGACCGGCAGAGGTGTTAGGGTTCCCGCATGCGACTTCATCTCCTCGCCGCTCTCGCCCTTCTGCTCGCCAGCCCGGCCGCCGCCCAGGTAGAGGTCACGCCGCTGGCCGCGCCCGACTACTTCTCGCTGGGTTCGCGCGACACCGGCCTGCCCGCCGATATCTGGCGCGGCAGTTCGGGCCAGACGGCGACGGCGCTGATCCCCGCCATCGGGACCCGCCCCCTGACGCCGGCCGCCGGCGATCTGGCCTGGCGACTGATGGCCGTCGCCACGGTCGGTCCCGAGGGCGCTGGACGCGACCCCGATGTCGCCGGCGCGCGGATTCAGGCTCTACTGGCGCTGGGCCGCCCGCGAGAAGCCTGGGCCGCCGCCGAACGCGCCGGCAACCTGCCCACCCATCCGGCGTTGGCCCAGGCGGTCGCCGAGACCGCGCTGATCATCGGTGACGATGACCGCGCCTGTCGCATCGCCGAAGCGCTGTCGGTCGGACGGGGCGAGATCTACTGGCTGAGGCTGCGCGCCTATTGCGAGGCGCGGGCGGGCGAAGGCGTCCTGGCCCAGCTGACCCTGACCCTCGCCAGCGAGAAGCAGCGGGACCCGGTCGTCTCCCGGCTGATCGGCGCGGTGATCGCCGGCGCGGGGGATCCCGGCGCCGCCTCGCTGCGTAGTGGGCTGGAGTACGCCCTGTCGCGCCGTCTGGCGCTGGACATCCCGGCCGCGAAGGGCGCCTCGCCCGCCGTGGCGGCGATGATCGCCGGCGCCGCGCCGCCCGTCGCCCCTCCCGGGACCGGTCTCGCCGAACGGTTCGCCCGGAACGAGGGCCGCGCCGCTGAGTTCGACGCCCTGCTGCGCCAGACCCAGGCCGCCGACGCCAGGGCCCGCCCACGCCATGAAGCCGCCGTCCTGGTCGCGATCGCCCTGGGTGCGACGCCGACCGCCGACCAGCGGGCCGTCATCGCGACCTTCACCGCGCCCTCGGGCGTCGCCACGTCCGGTCGCCTGGCCGCGCTCGACCTTGCCGCCGACGCGGGCCTCAAGGGCGAGACGGCGCTTCTGGCCCTGGTCATCGTCGGCGAGGCCGGGGGCAAGCCCCGACCGGCGGACTACGCCCGCATCGTCTCGGCGCTGCGCCGCGCGGGCCTGACGGACGTCGCCGTCGCCTTCGCCGGAGAAGCGTTCGCGGCGCTTCAGGTCGAATGAGCGAGGGCTGGGTCGACGCCTTTCTCGAGATGATGGCCGTCGAGCGCGCGGCCGCCCGCAACACCCTGACCGCCTACGGCAAGGACCTGGCCGACGCCGCCGCCTTCCTGAAGGCCCGAGGCCGGGACCTTTCCAACGCCTCGACCGAGGACATCGAGGCCTGGTTCGCCGGTCTGGGCGCCGCCGGCCTCGCGCCCGCGACGGCCGCCCGCCGACGCTCTTCAATAAGGCAGTTCTACCGGTTCGTGCTGGGCGAGGGCTGGCGGACCGACGACCCTTCCCGCCGGGTCGAGGCGCCCAGGCAGGGCCGCCCGCTCCCAAAGGTGCTGTCCCGTGACGAGGTCGAGCGGCTGATCGCCGCCGCCGCGGCGAAGGACGGCGGCCAGGGCCTGCGGCTGGCGGCCCTGGTCGAGCTGACCTACGCCTCGGGCATGCGGGTATCGGAGGTGATGGGCCTTCCGCTCACCGCCATGGCGCGGGACCCGGCCTACCTGATCGTCAAGGGCAAGGGCGGCAAGGAGCGGCTGGCGCCGCTCAACGACGCCGCTCGCACAGCGGTGAAGGCCTGGCTGGCGGTGCGCAAGGATTTCCTGCCCAGGGGCGACGCGGCCAATCCCTGGCTGTTCCCTTCGCGCGGCAAGGCCGGCCGCCTGACGCCCCGGCGCTTCTCCCAGCTGCTGGAGGAGGCCGCCATCGCCGCCGGCATCGACCCGGCGAAGGTCAGCCCCCACGTCCTGCGCCACGCCTTCGCCACCCACCTGCTGGAGGGCGGCGCCGACCTGCGCGTCGTCCAGACCCTGCTGGGCCACGCCGACATCGCCACCACCCAGATCTACACCCATGTCGCGGGCGACCGGCTGGCGGAGGTGGTGAAGACAAAGCACCCGCTCGCGCGTAAGAGTTGAGGGCAGCCGTCGGGGCCGTGGATGGAGTGTCGCGTGAGCTTTGTTCGTAGTCTGGCTGTTTGCATCGCGGCGCTGATGGCGCCGATGGCGGGCGCGATGGCCGCCGAGACGGCGGCATCTTCCGAGACAGGCCTCCCCGTGAAGCTACCGGTTCCTGTAGTCTGGAAGTCCTGGCCAGGGCCGGAGACGACCATCCGGTACACGCCCGAACGGGCTCAGCGGTACGGCGTGGGCGGCTGGGCGTTGGTGGATTGTCTGGTCGCTGAGGACGGCACGGTCACCGACTGCGACGCCTGGGCGGTGTCCGCGAAGGATTGGGCCTTCGACGTCGCTGCAAGTCGCCTCCTGTCGAATGTGCGACCCCGGATTGATCTCACCGCGCCCGGCGCGGACCGGATGGTCGGCAAGGCCGTGCGGTTTGCCGTGGTGTTCCGGGTCGACTACCCGCAGTTCAAACGCTCGCAGCTCAACAAGCCGCTCCCCATTCCGGCCGTCTGCTTCCCGAAGGACGATGGGTCGGTTTCCATCATTTCGACGCCTCAGTTCGTCGATCCGCCGCCACCGATCCGACGCTGCTAGTGTGACGCCGGGGGCTTGCCCTGCGGCCGCAATCGGGTCTTGAAACTATAGACACCCTCGGGAGCAACCAGACGTGTCCGACGACACCCGCGATTCCAACGGCGCCGTCCTCGCCGAAGGCGACAGCGTCACCCTGATCAAGGACCTCAAGGTCAAGGGTTCGGGCGGTGTTACGCTGAAACGCGGAACCCTGGTCAAGAAGATCCGCCTGACCGGCGACCCCGACGAGATCGAGGCCAATGTCGACAAGGTACGGGGGCTCGTGCTTCGTACCGAGTTCGTGAAGAAGGCCTAGGGATGCAGCCGGAACTCGAGCAGCTCGAGCATGTGAAGGAGCTGGTGCTGTTCAGCATCGGCAAGACGCCGGTGACCGTCGGCGGCCTGGTGGCGGCGCTGATCACCGTCGTCGTCGCCATCGTCGCGGCGCGGCTGATCGGTCTGGCGCTCGGCCGGGCGCGGGCCAGGGTCTCGCGCGGCGGCGCGGCGCTCTACATCGTTGAGAAGCTGTCGACCTATGGCCTGATCGTCGTCGGGATCATCGCCGGTGTCTCGACCCTGGGTGTCGACCTGTCGTCGCTGGCCGTGTTCGGCGGCGCGCTTGGCGTCGGCGTCGGCCTGGGCCTGCAGGGCATCGTCAAGGAGTTCGTCTCCGGCATCGTGCTGATCTTCGACGAGGAACTGCGCGTCGGCGACTACATCGAACTGGAGAGCGGCCAGCGTGGCGTGGTTCACGAGATCGGCGCCCGGGCGACCCGCATCCGCAACAACGACAGCGTCGACATCCTGATCCCCAACAGCCAGCTGATCCAGGGGACGGTGACCAACTGGACCCTGCGCGGCCACACCCGCCGGATCCGCATCCCGTTCCGCGCCGCCTACAATGTCGACAAGGAAAAGGTGCGCGACGCGGTTCTGGAGGCGGCCAAGGCCGTGCCCTTCACCCTGCCCGACAGCGCCACCTATCGGACCCAGGTCTGGCTGGTGAGCTTCGGCGAGTCCGCCCTGAACTACGAGCTGGTGGTCTGGCCGAGGCTGGAGGCGGTCAAGCGCCCCAACGCCATCCAGGCCGCCTACACCTGGGCCATCGACGACGCCCTTCGCAACGCCGGCATCGAGGTGCCCAACCCGCAGCGCGACCTGCACGTCCGCTCGATCTTCGGCGAGGAGACCGACGACGCGCGTCGCACGCTGAAGCTGGAAAGCACCGGCGGAGGCGCCACCAAGGGCCGCCGCCGCCGCGCCTCGACCAACGACGCGATCGAGGACACCCTCGCGGCGGGGCACGACGATCCAGACGCGCCGCGCAAGCCGTCTGCTTGACGGCTCCGCCGCGCCGCCGCAAAACCTCTCGCAATTGCGAAAGAAGACGACGGGGACAACGCCATGAAGACGCCGCGCGGGTTTTTCAAACCGCTTGCCA
>JBIKTU010000467.1:0-2565 GCA_044347965.1 Caulobacter sp. | reverse complement strand
GCCTCGAGGCCGACCCCGTCCGTGTTGGCGGTGATCCCGACCGCCGAGATGCAGACCTCGGCTTCGAGCGTCTCGGCCTTGCCGCCGACCTCGACGGCCACCGACACGCCCTTGGCCGACTTGCTGACCTTGGTCACCTTGGCGCCGACGCGGAACCTGATGCCGCGCTTCTCGAAGGCCTTGCGGGCGGCCTTCGAGACCTCCTCATCCTCGACGGGCATGATGCGGTCGACGGCCTCGATCACTGTAACATCCGCGCCTAGTGCACGGTAAAAGCTGGCGAATTCAAGACCGATGGCGCCCGAGCCGATGACCACGAACGACTTCGGCAGCCGCTTGGGCGCCAGCGCCTCGCGGTAGGCCCAGATCCGGTCGCCGTCGGCTTCCAGGCCGATCTGCGGCAGGCTGCGGGCCCGGGCGCCCAGCGCCAGGATAACGCCCCTTGACGCCTGCACCGTACGCTCGCCGCCGGCCTTCAGCCTGACCTTCACCGCCGGGATCGCGGCGCCCTTCACCAGCGTGGCGTCGCCCTCGATCACCTCGATCCTGTGCTTCTTCATCAGGAAGGCGACGCCCTTGTTCATCGTCGCCGCGACGCCGCGCGATCGCTGGATGATGGCGTCGAAGTCGAACGCCGCGCCGGTCGCCGACAGACCGTAGTCCTTCAGGTGAGACAGGCTCTCGAACTTCTCACCGCTCTTGAGCAGCGCCTTGGTCGGGATGCAGCCCCAGTTCAGGCAGATGCCGCCCAGCTCGGCCCGCTCGACGATGGCGGTCTTCAGGCCGAGCTGGCTGGCGCGGATGGCGGCCACGTAGCCGCCCGGGCCCGAACCGATGACGATGAGATCGAAGTCGCTCAAGGGGTGCATGCTCCAACGGGGCGCTGACGGGAAGAACGGCGGGCGGACGCGCCCGTCAGACGATCATCGTCAGAGGATCTTCGATCAACGGCTTGAAAGCCTGCAGGAATCTGGCGCCGATGGCCCCGTCGACCACACGGTGGTCGCAGGTCAGGGTCACCGTCATCACCGTGGCCACGGCCAGCTGGCCGTCCTTGACCACCGGGCGCTGCTCGCCGGCGCCCACGCTCATGATGCAGGCCTGCGGCTCATTGATGATCGAAGCGAAGGACTTGATGCCCATCATGCCCATGTTGGAGATCGAGAAGGTGCCGCCCTGGAACTCCTCGGGCTTCAGTTTCTTGTCGCGGGCCCGGGCGGCCAGGTCCTTGGCCTCCGTGGCGATCTGGGCCAGGCCCTTGGTCTCGGCGGCGCGGATGATCGGGGTGATCAGGCCGCCGTCGATGGCCACGGCCATGGCGATGTCGGCGTGGTGGTGCATGGCGATGCCCTCGGGCGTGTAGCTGGCGTTGGCCTCCGGCACGCGGCGCAGGGCGGTGGCCACGGCCTTGATCACCAGGTCGTTGACGCTGACCTTGACGCCGTCCTTCTCGAGCATGGCGTTGATCTTCACCCGCGCGGCGAGCAGGGCGTCGATCTCGACGTCGATGGTCAGCGGGAAGTGAGGAACGTCTCGGAAGCTGTCCGTCATCCGCCGGGCGATGGTCTTGCGCATGCCGTCGAGCGGGATGAGGTCATAGCTGCCTGGCGCGATGCCCTGCTGTTCCAGCGACTGGGCCTGACGAGCGGGGGCCGAGACGGGCTTGTCCTCCGTAGCCTTGGCGGAGGAGGACGCCTTCCCGCGCGCGGCGTCGACGTCGGCCTTGATCACGCGGCCGTGCGGGCCCGAACCGGCGATGGCCTTCAGGTCCAGACCGGCGGCCTGGGCCAGCCGGCGCGCCAGCGGCGAGGCGAAGACGCGCTCGCCGTCAACCTTGGGCGCAGGCATTGCGTCCTTCGACACGGGCGCTGGCGCGCCCTGCTCAGGAGGACGTGGTGATTTGCTTTCAGCTACGGGGCTCTTCTTCACGTCATCCTGAGCAGCCGCCGCAGGCGGCGTGTCGAAGGTCGCACCCTCCCCCGCCAGGCGCGCGATCACGGCGTTGACCTTGACGTTCTCGGTCCCGGCGTCGACCAGCAGGGCCTCGATCACGCCCTCGTCGACGGCCTCGACCTCCATGGTCGCCTTGTCGGTCTCGATCTCGGCGATGACGTCGCCGGCCTTGACCGTGTCGCCGGCCTTCACGTGCCACTTGGCGAGGGTGCCCTCCTCCATGGTGGGCGACAGGGCGGGCATCAGGATCTCGATGGACATTCAGGCTTCCCTGGAAAGATGGGCGAGGGAGGCTCCATGGGCCTCCCAGTTCTGGCCGTCGAAGGCCTCGATGCGGAGATCGAGCCCCTCGACGGAGTCGAGACAGCGGGCGTTGACCGACCAGCCGTCCGGGTTCGAGCGCGGGCGGTAGAAGCTCTTGATCCCGCAGACCTTGCAGAAGGTGTGGCGGGCGACGCCAGTATTGAACGTGTAGGTCGTGATCTGGTCCGCGCCCGAGATCAGGCGGAAGCGGCTTTCCGGTACGATGATGTGGATGAAGCCGGCCTTCTCGCACATGGAACAATTGCAGATTTGGGTCTCGACCACGGCCGGTAGGTCGGCTTCAAAACG
>JBIKTU010000008.1:0-13884 GCA_044347965.1 Caulobacter sp. | reverse complement strand
CGCCGCCAGCCGGGGCGTGTCGCCCAGCCTGTAGGCGTAGAGCGCCAGGCCGTAGGTGACGATCGACAGCGCCCCGGCCGCCAGCCCGGCCTTCCACTCGCTGCGCGCCGCCAGCAGGAACCTCGGTCCCCGCCACAGCGCGAAGAGCAGGCCGATGCCGCCGCCCAGCGTCAGGTAGATCCAGGCGATGTAGCTGAGCGCGCTGGGCGCCGCCCGCACCCCCTGGGCGTCGATGACGGTGTAGCCGGCGATGCAGACGCCCGTGGCCACGGCCCAGCCCAGCGCCCGCCGGTCCACCCGGCGGCCGAGGCCGACCACCAGCACGCCCAGCGACACCATGCCGATGCCGGCCGCGGTGATCCAGCTGACCGGCTCGGAGAAGACCAGCACCGCCACGACCGCCGCCAGCGCCGGGGCGATGCCGCGCGAGATCGGATAGGCGACGGTCATGTCGGCCCGCTCGAACGCCTTGATCAGGCAGACGAGGTAGACCAGGTGCGTCGCCCAGCTCGCCGCCAGCCAGCCCCAGGCCCCGTGCGGCAACGGCAGGAAGAAGGCGAACGGCAGCACGATCAGCGCGGAGAAGCCGTCGATCAGCGCCCGGCTGGACATCTTGTCCTGCCCTGCCTTCAGGATGGCGTTGACCACCGCGTGGGCCAAGCCCGACGCGATCATCATCAGTCCGGCGGTCTGGGCCAGGGTCATGGCCCAGTGGTGGCAGGCTTACGCCGCGCCGTGCAAGCCGTCTCTCACCGCCCTGCGCCTGCCCCGCGAGTGGCCGATCACCCATGGGGTGAAGCCTGATGCCCTCCGTACACAGCGCGCCTAGCGTCAGCATCGGAGGGACCACGATGGACACCCTGGTCGTCTGCATCGCCGCCGCGTTTTCCGGCCTGCTCTTTCTGGGCGTGGCCTGGTTGACCCGCGCCGGCTACTGGCGCACCGCCGCCGCCCTGCTGAGCGGCCTGGTCGCCGCCGCCTTCGCCTTCGGCGTCGATCACGCCGCGTTCGAGTTCGGCTGGTGGAGCTATGGCAAGATGGTCACCCATGCGCCGGTCGCGGCCTACGCGACGACGGCGCTGTGGTTCGGCGGCGGTCTGGGGCTGGTCGGCTGGCGAATGATCCGCAACTGGGGCGGCGCCGGCGAGGCGCTCTACTTCATCGGCTTCATGCTGCTGGGCCTCGGGCGGGACTTCGCGCTGTCGGCGACCGGCGTCGGCTTCGCCTGGGGCGAGGGCTACCTGCCCATCGCGGTCAACGCCGCGAGCTGGCTGGTCATCGCCTTCCTGGTGCAGCTGGGCATGCAGGTGCTGGTCGGGTCGGTCGACAGCGACCCGCTGGCGCCCGAACGCCTGCCCGCGCTGGAGCCGGCGTCATGGCCGTTCGACGCCGACGGCCCCCAGGCCAGCTTCGTCGCGCGGGACTGATCGGACTGCCGCAGGGGCAGGTCGTACGCCCCCCGCCGGACCGCTCCCGCTGCATCGCAGCATCTCCCTTGCTATCTCGCGGCCCCAAGACTAGTCTTGACGCCCCCGGACGTCTGCGCCCGCGGCCGGACCAACCACCTCCCCAGGGCGAACCCGAGCTAATCTCCGAATGGAAAAAGTGCCGATGACCGCCGGGGGCTACACCTCCCTCGACGAAGAACTGAAGCGTTTGAAAACGATTGAGCGGCCGAGTGTCATCGCCGCGATTTCGGAAGCGCGCGCGCATGGCGATCTCAGCGAGAACGCCGAATACCATGCCGCCAAGGAGCGCCAGGGCTGGATCGAAGGCCGGATCGCGGAGATCGAGGACAAGATCGCCCGCGCCCAGATCATCGACGTGTCCAAGCTGTCGGGCTCGCAGGTCAAGTTCGGCGCCACCGTCACCGTTGTAGACGAGGACACCGAGGACGAGGGCCGCTACCAGATCGTCGGCGAACACGAGGCCGACGTGAAGGGCGGACGCATCTCGCTGTCCTCGCCGCTGTCGCGCGCGATGATCGGCAAGGAGGTCGGCGACGTGGTCGAGGTGAACACACCCGGCGGCGTGAAGGCCTACGAGATCCTCAAGGTCGAGTGGCTGTAGGGACCTGACAGCCGGTTCGGCCATTTTTCCACCGTCATCCTCGGACTAGCTCGGGGATCCGTGCACACTCGCGTCTAACGGTGTTCATGGGGGGGGGTCGGGACGAGCCCGACCACGACGAAACTGGGATGCGCGGTGGCCAGGAAGCCGACACAACCTCCCCTGATCCTGTGGGCGATGTCCGACGGGCGCGCGGGCATCGAAGCCCAGGCCCGTGGCCTGGCGGAGGCTGTCGCGCGCCGGCGAGACTGCGAGATCGTGGTCAAACGTATCGGCTGGAAGGGTGACCTCGGCCGCCTGCCCTGGTGGCTGACGCTGTTCCCGCGCCGCTGGCTTACGCCGGAGAGCGACGTCTCCGAGCCCTGGCCGGACATCCTGATCGCCGCCGGCCGCGCCACCCTGCCGCTGGCCATCCGCATGAAGAAATGGTCCGGCGGCAAGACCTTCGTGGTGCAGATCCAGGACCCCCGGGTTCCGCCCGCGTTCTTCGACCTGGTCATTCCGCCCAACCATGACCGGCTCAAGGGCGACAATATCGTCTCGATCATCGGCGCGCCGCACCGTGTGACCGCCGAAAAGCTGGTGGGCGAGTACGCTCGCTTCGCCCCCTTGATCGACCCCCTGCCCCGGCCCCGCGCGGCGGTGCTGATCGGCGGCAAGTCCAAGGCCTTCGACCTGACGCCGGAGCGGGCCGCGAAGATCGCCAACGACATCCAGCAAGCCATCGAGGCCCGGGGCGGCTCGCTGCTGATGACCTTCTCGCGGCGCACCCCGCCTCAGGCGAGGGCGCTGCTGACCGCGCGCCTCAAGCCGCTGCCCGGCGTCATCTGGGACGGCGAGGGAGACAACCCCTACTTCGCCTTCCTCGCCGGGGCCGACTATGTGCTGGTCACCGAGGACTCGGCCAACATGGCCACGGAGGCGGCCGGCACAGGCAAGCCGGTCTTCATCCTGAAGATGGACGGCCAGAGCCTGAAGTTCCGCCTGTTCCACGAGGAACTCGAGCAGCATGGCGCCACCCGGCCCTTCACCGGGGTCTTCGAGGACTGGACCTACGAGCCGCTGACCGAGACCGACCGCGCCGCCGCCGAGGTCCTGGCCCGGCGCGACGCGGCGATCACCCGCGAGCCGGCCGCCTGAGCCCGCTGGCCACGCCGTCGCCAGCGGGTATGATCGACGCTTCAGCCGGGGAGTCCCATGCGTAACCTGTTCCTCAGCGCCGCTGTCGCGGCCTGCGTCCTGGCCGGTCCGTCGGCCGCGACGGCCTTCCAGACGGCGCAAGCCGTGGCCCCCGACGCCGGCGTGACCGACGAGGAGCGGACGGCGTTTCGAAGCGGGATGATCTCCAGCGGCGGCGCGATGGTCTCGGCGGTGATCAAGCGCTACCCGGCCGAGTACCGCGCCTTCGAGACCTCGATCATCGCCGACTTCAAGGCCGGCCGCGTCGATACGGCGTCGGCCCAGCGCCGGGCCGGCGCGTTCTTCACCCAGCTCGGCGACCGCATGATGACCGACGTCCAGCGCGCGCCGGACGCCGATCTCAAGGCGCTGGTCGCCGCCCAGGTGGTGGCGCTGAAGAAGTTCGGCGCGATCAACGCCCGCGCCTGCCAGGAGTTCGGCGAGAACGGCCAGATCTCGACCGCCACGATGGTCGCCGCCAAGGGCGGCATCAACTCGCCGATGAGCGACTATGTCGTCGTCCAGATGGCGACCGCCGACGCCGGAGCCCGGGCCAGGGTCCGCCGGGAGAGGCTCACCGACGCCGAGCTGACGCTGATCCTCGACGAGTACCTGCGGCGCGGCGGGTCCCAGGCCTGGCTCGACGGGGCGGGGACCGGCGACTTCGGCGAGCTGACCCTGGCCGACCGCTGTCAGGCCAGCATCGTCCTGCTGGAGTCCGTCCTTGCCCAGCCGGCGGCCACCGTCGGTCGCTTCATGGGTCCGGAATAGCCCCAAACCCGCGGAGACAGCCATGCGTCGTCGCCTGCCCCTCGCCGCCCTGATCGCCGGCCTCGCCCTGCCGGGCGTCGCGCTGGCTGACTGGCAGTGGACCAACTGGTCGATGCCGGCCGACAAGGTGATCGCCGGCTCGGGCGGAGCGCTGCAGCCGATCGTCGGCCGCGACGGCCAGCGGGTCCATGGCTGGCATCTCCGGGCGGTCGGCCCAATCGCCTTCGAGGGCTTCGCCTTCGACGGCGAGTTCTACTTCGATCGCGAGGGGAAGACGCTGCAGGTCATCCGCCTGTCGCTGAAAGATCCCGCCCAGTGCGGGGCGCTTGAACAGCGCATGACGGCGCTTCACGGCGCGCCGGTGGACGGCAGCCGCGATCTCGGTGCGCTCAAGACCCGGATTCTGGCCTGGCCGAACGACGGCGCGGGGAACTTCCTGGGCCTTACCGGGATCAACGCCATCGGCGACATGCCGCCGCTATGCTTCATCCGTTATCGGCCGCTCCCGCCCGTGAACGGCTGACGTGACCGATGGCGAGGGCGCGCTGATGTCGGACGACCGCATCCTCTTCATCGCCGACGCCGGTCCGACCATCGGCGGGGGCCATGTCATGCGGTCCCTGACCCTGGCCCGGGCCCTGCAGGCGCGCGGCGCGGAGTGCGCCTTCCGCAGTCATCCGGACGGCGACGCGGTGCTGGACGTGTTCGCGCCCGACCTGTTCCGGGTCGAGGACGACGCCGGCTTCGACGCCCTGGTCTTCGACCACTACGCCCTGTCGGCGCACGACCACCTCGCCCTGGCCCGGGGCCGGCCGGTGCTGGTCATCGACGATCTGGCCGACCGGCCGCTGGGGGCGGACATGGTGCTGGACTCCGGCATGAGCCGGCGGGCGAGCGACTACCGAGGCCTGGTTCCGGACGGATGTCTGCTGCTGCTCGGCCCCGACCATGCGCCGATGCGGCCGGACTTCGTCGCCCTGCGCGCCGGGACCCTGGCCCGACGCGACGAGGGCGGGCCGGTGCGCCGCATCCTGGTGTCGCTCGGCCTCACCGACGTGGGCGGCTTCACCCTGCCGGCCGTCCAGCGCCTGCGCGGCGCGGCGGAGATCGATGTGGTGGTCGGCTCGGGCGCCGCGAGTCTGGCGGCCCTGACGGCGCTGGCCGACGAGGACCCGTCGGTGACCCTGCATGTCGACACCCGCGACATGGCCCGCCTGACCGCGCGGGCCGACATCGCCATCGGCGGTGGCGGGTCCTCCAGCTGGGAGCGCTGCGTTCTGGGCCTGCCGACCCTGCTGCTGGTGCTGGCCGACAACCAGACCCAGGCGGCCGTGGCGCTGGCCGAGGCCGGAGCCGTGATCGCGCTGGACGCCGCCGCGGAGTTCGAGAGCGGCTTCGACGCCGCCGCCGCCCGGCTGATCGCCGAAGGCGCGCTGCGCCGCCGGTTGTCCCAGGCCGCGGCCATGGTTTGCGACGGCCGGGGCGCCGACCGCGTGGCAGACGCCATCCTGGCGCTCATCCGCCAGCGGGCCGGGGCGACCACTGGATAATGCCGCGACAGATCCCATGTCGTGATCTTCAGGGAGGGGCCAATGAACAGCCAGAAAAAGTCCGTCGTCGTCACCGGCGTGTCCACCGGTATCGGCTGGGGGACGGTCAAGGTCCTGACCGGCAAGGGCTTCCACGTCTTCGGCAGCGTTCGTAAACAGGCCGACGCGGATCGCCTCAAGGCCGAGTTCGGCGACGCCTTCACGCCCCTTCTGTTCGATGTCACCGACGAGACGGCGGTCCGGGCCGGCGCGCGCCAGGTCGAGGCGGCGCTGGCGGGGGCGACGCTGGCCGGGCTGGTCAACAATGCCGGGATCGCGGTCGCCGGCCCGCTGCTGCATCTCGAGGTCGAGGAGTTCCGCAGGCAGCTGGAAGTCAACCTGACCGGCGTGGTCATCGCCACCCAGGCCTTCGCGCCGCTGCTGGGCGCCGAGGGCGCCGGCCGCAAGGACCCCGGTCGCATCGTCAACATCTCCTCGGTCGGCGGACGGACGGCCAACCCGTTCCTGGCGCCCTACTGCACGAGCAAGTTCGGGCTTGAAGGCCTGTCGGAGTCGCTGCGCCGAGAGCTGCTGCCCTTCGGCGTGGACGTGATCGTCGTGGCGCCCGGCGCGGTGGCGACGCCGATCTGGGACAAGGCTGACGAGATCGATCAGACCCCCTACGCCAACACCCGCTACGCCGCGCCGCTGGCGACGATCGCCGCCTTCATGCTGGAGATGGGCCGAACCGGCCTGAAGCCCGAGCGGATCGGCGAGGCGATCCATACCGCCCTGACGGCCCCCCGCCCCAAGGTCCGCTACACGGTCTCGCCGACGCCGCTCCAGACCTTCATGTCCGAGAAGGTGCTGTCGCCGAGAGCGCTGGACCGGATCCTGGGCAAACGGCTGGGGCTGTTGCCGGAGTAGGCGGAGGGGCCGTGCGTGCTTCGACACGCGCCTGCGGCGCTGCTCAGCATGACCTGGTTCTTGAAGCGCTTCTGACTACGTCATCCTGAGCAGCCGCGCAGCGGCGTGTCGAAGGACGCACCTACCGCACCATCCCCCAGTCCAGCGGCTCGCCGAACGCCAGGTCGCGGGTCGCGACACGGCCGAGCACCTTGTCCAGGTCCGCCGGGGGCAGGCCGTTGCCCGGCCGGACCGAGCGGACATTGGCCCTTGTCAGCACCTCGCCTGCCTTCACCGGCGCGACGACGTACAGCGAGCGACGGAACTGGACATTGCCCCGCTCGCTGCCGAGCAGGTCGTAGTTCACCTTGCCGAGCGCGGCCCAGGCGTCCTTGCAGTCCCGCACCAGGGCGGAGAACTCCGCCGGCTCCAGGCTGAAGTCGGCGTCCGGGCCCCCGTCGGCGCGGGCCAGGGTGAAATGCTTCTCGATGGCGCAGGCGCCCATGGCCACCGCCGCCACCGAGGCGGCCGTGCCCGGCGTGTGGTCCGAAAGACCGATAGGGCAGCCGAACCGCGCCGCCATGTCGGTCACGGTGCGGACGTTGGCGTCCGCGAAGGTGGCCGGGTAGCTGGAGGTGCAGTGGAGCAGCAGCACCCCGGCCGCCCCGCCGGCCAGCGCCGCCTCCCGCGCCGCCGCGATCTCGGCCAGGTTGGCCATGCCGGTGGAGATGATCAGCGGCTTTCCCTTCGCCGCCGCATAGCGGATCAGCGGCAGGTCGACGGCCTCGAACGAGGCGATCTTGTAGGCGGGCGCGTCCAGGCCCGCGAGCAGGTCCACCGCCGTCTCGTCGAACGGGCTGGAGAACAGCGTCACGCCCCGCTTCGCCGCCCGTTCGAACAGGGCGCCGTGCCACTCGTACGGGGTCTGGGCCTCCCTGTAGAGCTCATGCAGGCTGCGTCCGTCCCACAGCCCGCCGTGGATGCGGAACTCGGGCCGGTCGACGTCCAGGGTGATGGTGTCGGCGGTGTAGGTCTGGATCTTGATCGCGTCGCAGCCGGTGTCGGCCGCCGCGTCGATCATGGTCAGCGCCCGCTCCAGGCTGCCGTTGTGGTTCCCCGACAGCTCACAGATCACATAGGGCGGATGGTCCGGCCCGATCCGGCGGCCGGCGATGGTGATTTCGGGGGCTGTGGTCATCGGCGCGACTCGCAGAAGGCGTCACACCCGACTCTAGACTGCTTCGCGGTGGCTAGTAGCCATCCGTCTGACAGGCGATCGCGGCCCGCAGGTCATCCGCCTCAAGGTAGGGATAGTCTTCCAGGATCTCGGCTGCGGTCATCCCACCAGCCAGCATCTCAAGCACGTCCTGAACACGTACACGCAGTCCCCGGATACAGGGGCGACCGTGCATCTTGCCCGGCTCGATTGTGATGCGGTCCAGAAGGTCGCTCATGGGACGAGTGTAGCGCCAATGTCGAAACCCGCAAAGCGCCCGTCAGTCGCCCCCGCCACCGCCGTCTCCACCGCCGCCGTCGCTGTCCGACCCGGAGTCGGCGTCGTCGCGCCGGTCCGAGCCGCCGGCGTGGGTTCCGCCATCGCCGCCGCCGTCCTTGCCGCTCTTCTTCTTCGAGCCCGAGCCCGCGCTCATCGCCACGCCCAGTCCCGCGCCGATGGCGACGCCGAGGCTGATGCCGAGCGCCAGGTTGTCCAGCGCCACGCCCAGCGCCGTGCCGATGACCAGCCCAAAGCCGATGCCCAGCGGGAGTCCCGCCTTGTTGCCCATTTCATCGCCCCCTCGCCGGCGCCCATCGCGCCGGAGCGGAATCATCCCTAGATTAGCGCCCATGTCGACCTCCTCTCCCCGCACCACCCGCTGCCTGATCATCGGTTCCGGCCCCGCCGGCTGGACCGCCGCCATCTACGCCGCCCGCGCCCTGCTCAAGCCCGTGCTGATCCAGGGCATCCAGCCCGGCGGCCAGCTGACCATCACCACCGACGTCGAGAACTATCCCGGCTTCGCCGAGGCTATCCAGGGCCCCTGGCTGATGGAGCAGATGGAGGCCCAGGCGCGCCACGTCGGGACCGAGATCATCAGCGATATCGTGCTGGAGGCCGACCTGTCGCAGCGGCCCTTCCGCTTCCGCACCGACAGCGGACAGGACTGGCTGGCCGAGACGGTGATCATCGCGACCGGCGCCCAGGCCAAGTGGCTGGGGCTTGAGAGCGAGCAGCGCTTCCAGGGCTTCGGCGTTTCCGCCTGCGCCACCTGCGACGGCTTCTTCTATCGGGGCAAGGACGTCATCGTCGTCGGCGGCGGCAACACCGCCGTCGAGGAAGCGCTGTTCCTGACCAACTTCGCGGCCAAGGTCACCGTCGTCCACCGCAAGGACGAGTTCCGCGCCGAGAAGATCCTGCAGGAGCGGCTGTTCGCCAACCCGAAGATCGAGGTCACCTGGGACCACGCCGTCGACGAGGTTCTGGGCGAGACCGACCCCATGGGCGTCACCGGCGTCCGGCTGAAGAACGTCAAGACCGGCGAGATGCGGGAGGTGAAGGCCGACGGCGTGTTCATCGCCATCGGCCACGCCCCGTCCTCGGAGCTGTTCAAGGATCAGCTGGAGACCCACGCCGGCGGCTACCTGTCGGTGAAGCCCGGCACCGCTTCGACCGCCATCGCGGGCGTCTATGCGGCCGGCGACGTCACCGACGACATCTACCGCCAGGCTGTCACCGCCGCCGGCATGGGCTGCATGGCCGCGCTGGAGGCCGTCCGCTTCCTGGCCGAGCAGGACCACGCGGCTGACCAGCAGCCGATCAGCCACGACCAGGCGCAGAAGATCGGCGCATGGTGATCCGCCCGGCGACGCCCGACGACCACGCCGCCATCCGCGCCGTGGTCACGGCCGCCTTCACGGCCGAGTTCGGCAAGTCCGATGAGGCCGGCCTCGTGGACGCCCTGCGCGCCGAAGGCGATGCGCTGGTCGAGCTGGTGGCGGAGGAGGATGGCGCGGTCGTCGGCCATATCTTCTTCAGTCCGCTGGCCACGGACACCGGCGCCCGCTTCGCCGCCCTGGCCCCGGTTTCGGTGAAGCCCGGTCGCCAGAAGGACGGCCTCGGCACGATGCTGATGGACGTCGGCCACGAACTGCTGCGCGCCGCCGGCGTTGAAGCGGTGATCGTTCTGGGCCACCCGGCCTACTACCCGCGCGTCGGTTATTCTGCCGAAGCCGCGAAGGCGGTGAAGGCCCCCTTCGCCGGTCCCTCGTTCATGGCCCTGGCGCTCAAGCCGGGCGCGCTGGATGGGCCGGTGACGGTCACCTATGCGAAGGCGTTCGGGATTTCGGCCTCCCCATAGATCCGCTCATCCCGGCGAAGGCCGGGACCCAGATCCAGCCTGAGCTTCGAGAATCGTGATCTCGGAACCGCGCTCGCAACTGGGTCCCGGCCTTCGCCGGGATGAGCGGAGTTGTAGGGGCGTTCCTAGTACCGCCGCGTGGCGATCGGCAGGTCGCCGCTGTCGACCGGCGTCGTGGCCGGGGCGGTGGGCATCGGGGCGTCGGGGTCTTCCATCGCCTTGAGGCGGGCGTTGATGTCGGAGACCTCCTGCGCGGTCGGCAGGCGACGGGTCGGGGCCAACACCCCGTCTACGCGCGGCGGCTCCGGGCCGGTCGGCATGGCGACCAGGTCCCGGACCGTATAGGTCCTCTCCACCCCGTCGACCTCGAGCGTCAGGGTCCGGGCCGCGGCGATGGCCGGGGACAGGGTCTCGCCGACCAGCTGCGCGCCCTGGGTCCGGGAATCGAGGCCCTCGAGCACCGCCAGCGATAGGGCGTTCTCGCCCCCGGCGTAGCGACCCGTGAAGGCCGGGGGCAGGCCCCAGGGGCCGGTCCAGCGATAGAAGATATGCCGGCCGATGGTGTGGATCTTGTAGAGGGTCGGCGCCCAGTACGGCGCGACATAGTCGGCGTGATAGTGGGTCGCGGTGCCCACAGACGGGAGCACGAAGCCCGCCAGCGCCTTCTGCGCCACGCCGCGCGCGCGCTCCCACAGGGTCACATTGGGCACCCGGGCGAGCGACCCGTCGCAGGTGAAGCTGAACTGGCAGCCGGTGATCCGCTGCGAGCCCTGGTAGACCACGCCGCAGACCGACTTGGGATACTCGGGATGACGCAGGCGGTTGAGCACCGTCTGGGCCACGGCCTGCATGCCTTCGACGGGCTCGGTCGCGGCCTCGTAGTAGATGGCCTGGGTCAGACACTCCTCGGCGCGCAGGCGGTCCTCTTCGGAGCCCTTGAACACAAAGGGCTTCGCCGGCGGCGGCGGCAGCAGGCTGCCGGGCCGCAGGGCGTTGATCAACTGAGCGTCGAGCGCGGTGAAGCTGAAGTCGCCCAGTGTCGGCAGGCTGGTCAGGTCATAGGTGGCCCAGCCGCTGACCCGGCCCCAGTAGTCCTTGCGCGGCGCGGGGTCGTGCCTCCGGGCGAGCGCCAGCATGGCCGGGTCCATGTCGGCGGTGACCCGCTCCAGCGCGATGTTGGAAAAGCCGCGCGCGACCGCCGCCTGACCGATGATCCGACCGGAGCCGGCCGCACGGCGGTAGTCGGTCACGCAGGCCACCTGCACGACCGCCAGGATGGCGACCAGCGCGAGCGCCCGGGTTCTGTGGAGACCGGAGAGCAAACCGCCTACTTCACGCCGAGCGTGGCGCGCAGCATCCAGGCATGCTTCTCGTGCGCCGTCAGCCGCTGGGTGCCCAGATCGACGGAAACGTCGTCGCCGGCCTTTTCGGCGATATCGAGCAGCTCGCGCAGATTGGCGATCACCACCTCGTGGCCGGTCTTCAGGTCAGTGACCATGGCCTCCCAGTCCTGCTCCGGATCGCCGTCCTTGATCGAGGTCAGGTTGCCGAAGGCCGCACCGCTCTGCGGGGCCAGCTCGCCCAGTGCGCGGATGCGCTCGGCCAGCTCGTCCAGGGCCGCCCACTGCTCGGTGTACTGGTCCATGAACAGGGCGTGGAGCGAGGAGAAGTTCGGGCCGCGGACGTTCCAGTGATAGCCGTGGGTCTTCAGGTACAGGGCATAGGTGTCGGCCAGGGTCCTGGAGAGCGCTTGGGCCACCGCAGAGCGATCCTTGGCGGCGAGTCCGGTGTCGATCCTGGCGGGCATGGTCGTCTCCTGTGTGCGCCAAAGAGGTAAGGTCGCC
This sequence comes from Caulobacter sp., assembly GCA_044347965.1. Lineage (GTDB taxonomy): Bacteria > Pseudomonadota > Alphaproteobacteria > Caulobacterales > Caulobacteraceae > Caulobacter. The sequence continues at coordinate 2,229 of JBIKTU010000008.1, read as the reverse complement.
GACGCCTGTGACAAGACGACGACCACAGCCGGGCGGGCGCGGGCAGCGTCTTAGCACGATTGGGCTGGCACATGGCATCGACGGATAATCGCGACAGTTCAGTTGCGCGCCGGTGAACGTGGGTCTATATGTCTATTGCGGGTTTTGCTCAGATGTAGCATAAGCTTCCTGCCGCCGGGGTGGATTGTTCCGCTGCCGGCTTTTTACAGGCCCCTGAAATGCTCAGTTTGAGCATAAGGAGGAACCAGATGGCCGACGGATTTGCGCCCCTGACCTTCACCGCAGCGGTGGAAGCCGAGACCGCCCCCCTGTGGGAGAAGGTCAAATCCCACGTCACGCCGCTGGAATGGCAGCTGCACGCGCCGCTGATCGCGGAGATCAACCGCCTCAAGCGCGAGAAGAACGCCGTCATCCTGGCCCACAACTACATGACGCCGGAGATCTTCCACGGCGTGGGCGACTACGTCGGCGACAGCCTGGGCCTGGCCCGCGAGGCGGCGCGCTCGGACGCGAAGATCATCGTCCAGGCCGGCGTGCATTTCATGGCCGAGACCAGCAAGGTGCTCTGCCCCGACAAGACGGTCCTGATCCCCGACCTGCGCGCCGGCTGCAGCCTGGCCAGCTCGATCACCGGCGCCGACGTGCGGCTGATCAAGCAGCGCTACCCGGGCCTGCCGGTGGTCACCTACGTCAACACCACCGCCGAGGTGAAGGCCGAGACCGACATCTGCTGCACCAGCGCAAACGCGGTGCAGGTGGTCGAGTGGGCGGCGAAGGAATGGGGCGTCGACCGCGTCATCCTCATCCCCGACGAGTTCCTGGCCCGCAACGTCGCCGCCCAGACCGACGTGAAGATCATCGCCTGGCAGGGACGCTGCGAAGTGCATGAGCGCTTCAACGCGCAGGATGTCGCCGACATGCGCGCCGCCTGGCCGGACGCCCAGATCCTCGCCCACCCGGAATGCCCGGAAGAGGTGCTGGCCGCCGCCGACTTCGCCGGCTCGACCGCCGCCATGAACGATTGGGTGGTGCAGAAGAAGCCGCGCCAGGTGGTGCTGATCACCGAATGCTCGATGGCCAGCAACGTCCAGGCCCAGGCGCCCGACACCCAGTTCATCGGCCCCTGCATGATGTGTCCGCACATGAAGCAGATCAGCCTGCAGAACATCCACGACGCCCTGGTCAAGGGGCAGTTCGAGGTGACGGTCGACCCTGCGCTCGCCGCCCGCGCGCGCCTGGCGGTGCAGCGGATGATCGACCTGCCCCCGCCCGCCGTTCCGGCGCGTTACGATCTGGTCAAGGCGCAACACCATGTCGCCGTCGAGCTGATCTGAGGAGGATGGCCATGATCCGCATCGCCAGATTTCCGCTCGGAGGCGGCTACATGGTCAGGGCGACGCCGCCGGAAGTGTGGAAGCCCTACGGCAACCTGCTGCCGCTCAGCCCGACCAACATTGTCGAGGAGCTGATCCGCCACGGGGCCAGCCTCCGCGACGCCTTTGACGCCGTCCTGGTCGCTGCGCCCGAAGCGGCCGGAGAGTTCCGTTGACCCAGCGCACTCACCATGACGGCGTCCTGATCGTCGGCGCGGGCCTGGCCGGTCTGTCGGCGGCGCTGGCCGCCGCGCCCCGCAAGGCGCTGGTGCTGAGCCCCACGCCGCTGAACCAGGGCTGCTCCTCGGCCTGGGCGCAGGGCGGCATGGCCGCGGCCCTGGGCGATGACGACGCCCCGGCCCTGCACGCCGCCGACACCATCGCGGCGGGCGCGGGCCTGTGCGATCCGGCCATGGTCGGGATCCTCACGCGTGAAGGCCCGGACGCTGTCCGCCATCTGGCCGCCCTGGGCGCGCCGTTCGACCGCACGCAGGACGGCCATTTCGCCGTCAGCCTGGAGGCCGCCCACGGCCGCGCCCGCGTGGCGCGGGTCAAGGGCGACCAGGCCGGCCGCGAGATCATGCGCGCGGTCGTCGCCGCCGCCTTCGCCGCCTCGACCGTCGAAAGCCGGGCCGGCGTCCATGTCCGCGGCCTGCTGCAGGACGCCGGCGGCGCCGTTCGCGGGGTCATCGCCCGCTACAAGGGTCGCACCATCGAGATCACCGCAGAGGCCGTGATCCTGGCCGGCGGCGGGCTGGGCGGCCTCTACGCGGTCACCACCACCCCGGCGGAGGTGCGCGGCGAGGCCATGGGCCTGGCCGCCATGGCCGGCGCCCTGATCGCCGACCCGGAGTTC
>JBIKTU010000226.1:0-4294 GCA_044347965.1 Caulobacter sp. | reverse complement strand
CCTTGACCACCTGGTCGAGGTCGGCGTCGGGCATGACGATGCCGTGGTTCTTGGCCCCGCCCATGGCCTGGACCCGTTTGCCCGCCAGCGTGCCCTGCGAATAGACGTAGTGGGCGATGTCGCTGCTGCCCACGAAGCTGACGGCCTTGATGTCCGGGTGCTGCAGGATGGCGTCGACGGCGGTCTTGTCGCCGTGCACGACGTTCAGCACCCCCTCCGGCGCGCCGGCCTCCATCAGCAGCTCGGCCAGCCGCACGGGGACGGTCGGGTCTTTCTCCGAGGGCTTCAGGATGAAGGTGTTGCCCACCGCGACAGCCACGCCGAACATCCACATCGGGATCATGGCCGGGAAATTGAACGGGGTGATTCCAGCCACCACGCCCAGAGGCTGGCGCATGGAATAGACGTCGATGCCGGGGCCGGCGCCCTCGGTGTACTCGCCCTTCAGCGCGTGGGGGATGCCGCAGGCGAACTCTATGACCTCCAGGCCGCGCTGGATGTCGCCCTTGCTGTCGGCGATGACCTTGCCGTGCTCGCTCGAGAGCATCTCGGCCAGGTCCTGCATGTTGGCCTCGACCAGGCGCTTGAACTCGAACATCACCCGCGCCCGGCGCTGGGGATTGGTCGCCGACCAGGCCGGGAAGGCCTTCAGCGCCGCCTGAACCGCGAGGTCGAGTTCGCCGGCCGTGGCCAGCTGCACCCGGGCCTGGATCTCGCCGGTGTTGGGATTGAACACGTCGCCGAAGCGGCCCGAGGCGCCCTCGAAGGACGAACCGTTCACGAAATGGCGGATGTCCCGCATGGCGATCTCCCGGAGGCGCGTTGAGGCCGGCGTTCTAGGCCTTTGCGGCCCGCGCGACTAGGCCGCTTTGCGTCCGCGTCCGGGGCTACTAGTCTCCTCCCATGGTCGACGCCGTGACAGTCTCGAAGCCGGACGCCGCCGCCTTGCGGGCGGCGCATATCGTCGATGTGCTCATCGAGGAGCGGGCGCCGAAGCTCTCGGCCTCTCCGCTCTGGCCGTTGATTCGCCCGCCGCTCTACCGCCTGCTCGACTACCGCAAGGCTCGGACCATGGCTGACGCCATCTCCGTCATGGGCGGTCGCGAGGCGCTGGACTTCGTCTCCGACCTGCTGGCGCTTGACGTCGAGGTGACGGGGCTGGAGCGGCTGCCCTCCGCCGGCCGCTGCGTGGTGGTCGCCAATCACCCGACCGGCATCGCTGACGGTCTCGCCGTCTACGACGCGCTCAAACCCGCCCGGCCCGACATCGTCTTCTACGCCAACTCCGACGCCCACAGGGTCTGCCCCCGCTTCGACGAGACCCTGATCCCCGTCGAGTGGGTGCCGGACAAGCGCAGCCGGGACCGAACCCGCCTGACCCTGGCCATGACGAAGGACGCCATGGCGGCCGAACGGACCCTGATGGTCTTCCCCGCGGGCAGGCTGGCCCGCCGGGGGGGCGACGGCGTGCTGGTCGATCCCGAATGGATGCCGACCGCCCTGTCCGTGGCGATGAAATATGAGGCCCCGGTCGTCCCGCTGCATGTCGCCGGCCCCTGGGCGTCGCTTTTCCACTTCTTCGACCGCTTCTCGCCGGAGCTGCGCGACGTCACCCTGTTTCATGAACTGCTCAACAAGACCGGCCGCCGCTTCCGGATCGTGGTCGGCGAGCCGGTCACGCCCGACCGCCTGCCGCCTGACGCGGCGGTCGCCACCGCGGCGCTGAAGGCCTATGTCGAGCGGGTGCTGCCCGTTTCGCCCGACACGCCCTTCGAATGACCCCGCCCGCCACGCTCGATCTCGCGGATGACGCCGAGACCGCGCGGCTGGGCGAGGCCGTCGCCGGCGCCCTGCGGACAGGAGAAGCGGTCTGCCTGACCGGGCCCCTGGGGGCCGGCAAGTCGACTCTGGCCCGGGCGCTGGTGAGGGCCCTGACCACGCCGGACGAGGACGTGCCCAGCCCGACCTTCACCCTGGTCCAGTTCTACGAGACGGCGTCCTTTCCGCTCGCCCATTTCGACCTTTATCGCCTGACCAGCCCGGACGAGGCCTGGGAGATCGGTCTCGACGAGGCCCTGGACGAGGGCGCGGCGGTGATCGAATGGCCAGAGCGGCTGGAGGGGGCCCTGCCGGGCGACCGACTCGATATAGACATCGTCTTCGACGGGGCGGGGCGCCGCGCGCGCCTCACCGCCCACGGAGCCTGGGAAGGACGCGAGCTTGAGTTCTGAGCGTGAAGCGCTGAAGGCCGGTTTCCTGGCGGCAAGCGGGTTCGGCGACGCCCGTCGTGCGCTGATGAGCGGCGACGCCTCCACCCGTGTCTATGAGCGGCTGCATCTGGCCGACGGGACGACCCGCATCTTCATGGACCAGCCGCCCAAGGCCGAGACCGCGCCCTGTCCGCCGGATGCGACGCCGGCGGATCGCGTCGCGCTGGGCTTCAACGCCGCCTATCGCCTGGCGGCCGGACGGGTCGACGCCTTCGTCGCCTGCGCCCGCTACCTGAAGTCGCTGGGCCTGTCCGCGCCGGAGATCGAGGCCTTCGACGCGGCGAACGGCCTGGCCGTTCTCGAGGACCTGGGCGACGACCTCTATGCGGAACACATCGCCGCCCGGGGTGACGAGGCGCAGCTCTACGACGCCGCCATCGACACCCTGACCGTCCTGCACGCGGCCAGGCCGCCACAGGTGCTGGCCTTCGACGGCGTCTCCTGGCCGCTGCTGTCCTACGATGACCTTGCCCTTGTCAGCGCGGCGGACCTGTTCACCGAGTGGCTGCCCAGGCTGCGACCGGTCTTCGCGCCGGACGCCGCCGCCCTCGCGGAGTGGGAGGCGCTCTGGGCTCCGATCCGCGCCCGGGCCGAACAGACCGCCGACGTCTTCTGCCACCGCGACTATCATGCCGAGAACCTGATCTGGCTTCCGGACCGCGAAGGCGCGGCCCGGGTGGGCCTGATCGACTTCCAGGACGCGGTGCGGGCCAACCGGATGTGGGACCTGTCGATGCTGCTGCACGACGCCCGCCGCGACGTTTCGCCGGAGCGGGAGGCGGCCGCGCTGGACCGCTACTTCGCCGCCCATCCCGGGCTCGACCGACGGGCGCTGCTGGCCGACTATCATGCCCTGGGCGCGCTCAACGTCGCGCGGATCATCGGCATCTTCGCCCGGCTGGTGAAGCGGGACGGCAAGCCCCGGTACGAGGCCTTCCTGCCTCGTCTTTGGCGCTATCTGGACCGCTGCCTGGCCGATCCGGACATGGCCGGCATGAAGGCCTGGTTCGACCGGCATGTGCCGGCGGAGGCGCGGTCGTGAGCGGGCTCCCCAAGGGACCAAGGGTCGCCATGGTGCTGGCCGCGGGCCTCGGCACCCGCATGCGGCCGTTGACCAACGACCGGCCCAAGGCCCTGGTCGAGGTCGGCGGCCGGGCGCTGATCGACCACATGCTCGACCGTCTGGCCCAGGTCGGCGTCGAGACGGCCGTGGTCAATGTCCACGCCTTCGCCGACCGGCTGGAAGCCCACCTCCGGGCCCGCGACGCCACCGGCGTCCTGCCGCGCATCATCATCTCCGATGAGAGGGCCGAGCCGCTGGAGACCGGCGGCGGCATCAGGAAGGCGCTGCATCTGTTGCCGGACGCGCCCTTCTGGGTGGCCAACATCGACTCGGTCTGGATCAACGACGACGACCGGGCGCTCGAGGCGGTCGCGGCGGCGTGGGACCCCGCGCGGATGGATGTCTGCCTGCTGACCGCCTCGACCGCGGAGTCTATGGGCTTCCATGCCACCGGGGACCTGTTCCTCGGCGAGGACGGCGAGGTCCGCTTCAAGGATCAGGGCGAGCAGGCTCCGCTGGTCTATGTCGGGGTCCATATCTGCAAGCCGTCGGTGGTGGCGGACGGCCCGGAGGGTCCGTTCGGCCTGCTGCCGGTCTGGAAGCGGTTGACGCAGTCCGGCCGGGTTCACGGCGTGGCGCCCAGGGGGCTCTGGATGCACGTCGGCGACCCCGACGCCCGCGACGCCGCCGAAGCGCGATTGGCGGCCGGATGACCGGCCCCTTCGAGCAGGCGGCGCCCCGCTGGTTCTCGATCCCGGCCCACCGGTCCTTTCTCGACGATCTGGCGACCGGACTGGTCGCCGCCCTCCCCGACCCGGAGGCGCTGGCCGAGGCCGTCGTGCTCGTGCCGACCCGGCGCGGGGCCCGCGTCCTGGCCGAGGCCTTCGTCGGCGCGGTCGGCGGCCGGGCGACCCTGCTGCCGCAGATCCGCGCCATCGGCGACCTCGATGAGGGCGAGCCG
>JBIKTU010000253.1:0-3935 GCA_044347965.1 Caulobacter sp. | reverse complement strand
ATGGCCATTGGAGAGGTTGTCGAACACCACCGGCGCGAAGCCGGCCTCGGACAGCCGCAGGCAGGTGTGGGCGCCGACATAGCCGGCCCCGCCGGTCACCAGGACGACCGGCCGGCCTTGCTGGTTGACCTCAGGACCGTTCCAGGAAGACGACATTGTCGTTCTCGTCCCGCAGGACAAAGCCTGCCTTGGCGAACCGGTCGAGCATCGCCTGGTTCGGCGCCGCGCCGACGATCTGCGGGTGGGTCTCCATCACGATCCGCCTGAACCCCTCGAAGTGTTCGACCGGCAGGCCGATCTCGCCGCCCTCGATGTCGATGATCAGAGTGTCGGGCGAAAAGGAGAGGCGGGTCCTCAGGCTGGCGATCGTCTGGGCCTCGACCTCGATCATCTCGCCGTCGTCATGGGCCGTGGAGCTGGCCCAGAACTCGTCCGAAAGGGTGAAGCTGATCGTGCCGTCCGCCGGCGCCACGGCGGCGTTGATCAGCGGCACGTCCGCTGCGCCGTTGAGCTCCAGGTTCTTCGCGATCAGGTCGATCAGGCGCGGGTTGGCCTCGACGATGGCGTAGTCGCGCACGCCGAGGTTCCGGCGATTGTGGCAGGCCAGAAAACCGACGCCGGCCCCGATTTCCAGAACCCGATGCTCGGGGCGGATATACTTCGTCGCCAGATCCGCCTCGGCGCGCTCGTACCGGCGGGACATCGCGAAGAACATCTTGTCGGTGACCGCCGGATGGCGCGTCCACAGCCTCAGGCCGAGATTGCTGATCTCGTCCCGGTCGTTGAGGAGGCGGAAGAGACGGTTGCGGAGCCACTGCCGGGCGCGCTTGAAGCTGATCATGTCGGCCGGGGGCGGGAGGAAACGGTTGCCGCACCCTAGTTTCCCGACGCGATATTGCAACGCCCGCCGACAGACTATACCTGCGCGGTTCCCCAAGAGATGGCGACCATGTGGCCCCACCCGATCTTCGTCGTGAACATGAAGCACCATGTCGAGCGACGTGAGGCGGTCGCCGCGCAGCTGGCGCGGGTAGGCCTGACGCCGACCTTCATCGAAGCGGTCAACGGGCGGGAGATGAGCGCCGCCGACGCCGCCCTGCAGGATGTCGAGGGGCGTCTCCGCCGGGCGGCCAAGCCGCTGATGCCCGGCGAGATGGGCTGCTACCTGTCGCACTGGCGGATCTTCGAGACGATGGTCGCCGAGGGCATCCCCCAGGCCCTGGTCCTTGAGGACGACCTGATCGTGGCCGACGATCTGCCGGCCGTGCTCGACGCCCTGACCGGGGATGACCTGCCCCCCTATGACCTGATCAAGCTGGCGATCAGCGAGACCGAGCTCTCCCGATCCTACGACGTCATCGTGGATCTGACCGCCGAATCGAAGCTGGTCCGTCATCACAATGTCTGCAACTCGACGGTCGCCTACGTCATCACCCTGGCCGGCGCGAAGCGCTTCCTCGGTTATGGCATGCCGATCCGCTATCCGATCGATGTGGCCATGAACCGCTCCTGGCGGCACGGGCTGGATATCCTGGGCGTGCGGCCATGGCCGGTGTTCCACGACCATGACTTCGAATCGGTGATCGGCCAGGAGCGCTTCCGGAAGGAAGACGAGCTGGAGGACAAGGGCTCGCTGATGCAGCAGCTCGAACGCCGGCTGCGCAAAGGGTACGACAGCATCGCCAAGCGGGCCGACATCCGGCGCCGACTCAAGCAGGATGCGGACTGGAAGCGGCGCCGCGTCACGGCGAACTAGGGCCCGAGCGGGCCGGCGAGGTTTGACTCCATGCGCTTGACCTTCCGCCAGCGAAGCGACTGGGTCGCCCACGTCCTCAAGGCCGGCTTCCAGCAGCACCATCGGGAGCTGATCCCCCTCTTCGCGCCGCACATCGCCGAGGATGCGGTCATCGTCGATGTCGGCGCCCATGCCGGCCAGTTCGCCCGCCTGTTCGCGGGCATGGCGCCCAAGGGACAGGTCTGGTCCTTCGAGCCCTCGGAATACGCGCGATCGGTGATGACCAGCGCCGCCCGTATCCGCCGGATCGACAACATCACCCTCGTGCCGCTGGGACTCTCGGACGCACCCGGAGACCTGGTGCTGCACACGCCGGTCAAGAAGGCGGGCGGACTCGGCTTTGGCGCCGCCCACCTTGGCGAGGACGACGGCTCGCGACCCACCGTCGCGCAGGTTGTCAAGCTGACGACCCTCGACGCCTTCGTCGCCGAACGCGGCATCGCGCGGGTCGACTTCATCAAGGCCGATATCGAGGGCTGGGAGCTGCATGCCCTGCGCGGCGCCGAGCAGGTGCTGGCCCGTGACGAGCCGGCGCTGTTCCTCGAGGTTTCCGACGCCCACCTGGTCCGCGCCGGCGAGAGCGCCCAGGGTCTGTTCGACTGGCTGGGCGCGCGCGGCTACGCCGCCTACACGACCGACAAGGCCAGGGTGACGACCTACGTCGAGCCTGGCGACTTCCTCTTCCTGCCGGTCTGACGCCGCGCCGGCGGGCGGCGTGTCGCTTGCCAAATCACCCTTGCTCGCCAACCCTTGGGTCCGGACGGACGGCGAACCCGCGCCGCGCCGGGGAGGGGCCGATCCATGGACTACGTTCGACTGGGAGCCAGCGGCCTGAAGGTTTCGCGGCTCTGTCTCGGCTGCATGACCTATGGCGCCAGCAGCTGGCGGCCCTGGGTTCTGGAGGAGGAGGCGAGCAGGCCGTTCTTCAGGGCCGCCGTCGAGGGCGGGATCAACTTCTTCGATACCGCCGACATGTACTCCAACGGCCAGAGCGAGGTCGTCACCGGCAGGGCGCTGAAGGAATTCGCCCGCCGCGAGGAGACGGTGATCGCCACCAAGGTCTTCTTCCCGCACGGCCGGGGCCCCAACACCGCCGGCCTGTCGCGCAAGCACATCATGGACGCCGTCGACCGGTCGCTGAAGAACCTCGGAACCGACTACATCGACCTCTACCAGATCCACCGCTTCGACTACGACACGCCGATCGAGGAGACGCTGGAGGCGCTGCATGACGTCGTGAAGGCCGGCAAGGCCCGCTACATCGGCGCCTCGTCCATGTACGCCTGGCAGTTCGCGAAGATGCTCAGCGTCTCCGAGCGGAACGGCTGGACGAAGTTCGTCTCGATGCAGCCGCAGTACAACCTCGTCTACCGCGAGGAGGAGCGCGAGATGCTGCCGCTCTGCAAGGCCGAGGGTGTCGGCGTCATCCCCTGGTCGCCCCTGGCCCGCGGCTTCCTGGCGGGCGGGCGCAAGGCGGTGGGCGAGGGCAACACCGAGCGGGCCCGGACCGACGAGTTCTCGCCCCGCCTCTACTACCGGGACGCCGACTTCGCGGTGGTCGATGCGGTCGAGGCCATCGCCAAGGCGCGCGGGCTCTCCAACACCCAGGTGGCGCTGGCCTGGGTGCTGCGGAACCCGGCCATCACCGCCCCCATCGTCGGCGCCTCGAAGATGCACCATCTGTCCGAGGCGCTCTCGGCGCTGGAGGTCAAGCTCACAGACGACGAGGTCGCGGCGCTCGAGAAGCCCTACCAGCCCAAGCCGGTGCTGGATCATGGGTAGCGTTGTCGCCGTCATCCTCGCGCTTGTCGCGAGGACCCATGCGTGGTGGGTCGGAATGATGTGGCGCGGTCAGCGCTGAGCCCTTGCTGGCCCTTCCGGTGGTCATGGGTCCTCGCGACACGCGCGAGGATGACGATTCGGAACATTGGGCGAACACCGTGAATCGGTCATGGTGTCACCGATGAAGAAGACCCACGACCTCTCCGCCCGCCAGGCCCGGCGCATCGCGCTGGCGGCCCAGGGTTTCGCAGACTCCCGCCGCCATGACGCGCCGGGCGCCCGGCACTTCCGCAAGACCGCCGACCGGCTGGGCGTGATCCAGATCGACAGCGTCAACGTGGTCACCCGCACCCACTAC
>JBIKTU010000225.1:0-4313 GCA_044347965.1 Caulobacter sp. | reverse complement strand
CGGCGCCATCTACGGCAACTTCCGCAATCGCGACGAGCTGTTCATGGCCCTGGCCGAGCGTCAGTGGGCGCCGATCCGGCCGGTGTTCCGGCCCGGCTGCAGCTTCGCCGAGATGATGGAGTCGGTCGCCGAGGCGGTGATCGCCGCCGCGCCCGAACGTCGGGACTCGGCGGTCGGGGCCCTGACCTTCCGGGCCTACGCCCTGACCCACGAGGACGTCCGCCAGCGGTTCCGCGACGCCATGGTCCCCGGCTATGACGCCGGCGCCGCCTGGTTCCGCGCCAACTGGCGCGAGGACGAACTGCCGATGCCGGCCGAGATCCTCGTGAAGGTGATCAACAGCCTGATCGAGGGGCTGCTGTTCCAGCGCTTCCTGACCCCCGAACTGACGCCCGACGATGTCATCCATGCCGCCTTCGCGGCGCTGGCGGGGCGGCGGGGTCCTGGATAGTGCGAGAGTTCCCGGTGGGGAAACTCGCGGTGAACAGATGCTCCCCTCTGGGGGAGCTGTCAGCCCGGAGGGCTGACTGAGGGGGTCTCGCGCCCAGCCCATGACCCCCTCCGTCTCGGCTTCGCCGAGCCACCTCCCCCATGGGGGAGGATCAAGAGTCCGACGCCGCCTAGTTGAACTCGTCTTCCAGCGCCGCGAGGCGCGCGGCCTGGTCCTCGGCGATCAGCGGCTTGATCACGTCGTCCAGCGCCTCGCCCTCCATGATCTTGGCCAGGTTGTAGAGGGTCAGGTTGATGCGGTGGTCGGTCACCCGGCCCTGCGGAAAGTTGTAGGTGCGGATGCGCTCGGAGCGGTCGCCGCTGCCGACCTGGCTCTTGCGGGCGTCGGAGCGGGCGTCGTCCAGGGCCTGGCGCTGCATGTCGTAGAGCCGGGCCTTGAGGTTGGCCATCGCCTTGCGGCGGTTCTCGTGCTGGCTCTTCTCGGAGCTGGTCACCACCACGCCGGTCGGCAGGTGGGTGATGCGCACGGCCGAGTCGGTCTTGTTGACGTGCTGCCCGCCGGCGCCGCTCGAGCGGTAGGTGTCGATGCGCAGGTCGGCGTCGTTGATGACGATGTCGACGTCCTCGGCCTCGGGCAGGACGGCGACGGTGGCGGCGCTGGTATGGATCCGGCCCTGGGCCTCGGTCTCCGGCACTCGCTGCACGCGGTGCACGCCGCTCTCGAACTTCAGCCGGCCGAACACGCCGTCGCCGTTAACCGAGGCGATGATTTCCTTGTAGCCGCCCATCTCCCCTTCGGAGACGCTGTCGATCTCGACGCGCCAGCCCTGGCTGGCCGCGTAGCGCTGGTACATGCGGAACAGGTCGCCGGCGAACAGCGCCGCCTCGTCGCCGCCGGTGCCGGCGCGCACTTCCAGGATGGCGGACGCGTTCTCGTCCCGATCGCGCGGGGCCAGCAGCAGCGCGACCTCGCGCTCCATCTCGGGCAGGCGGGCGTCGAGCCGCTCCAGCTCATCGCGGGCCAGCTCGGAAATGTCGGGGTCCGGATCGGCGGCCATGGCCTCCAGCTCCGGCCGCTCGGCGGCGACCTTCTGGACGGCCATCACCGCCTCGGCGACCGGGCGAAGCTCGGCGTGTTCCTTGGACAGCCGCACGATCTCGGCCCCGTCCGTGGCCGCGCCCATGCGCGCCTCGATCTCGCGGAAGCGGTCGAGCACCTGGTCGAGACGGGCCTGGGGAAGTCGCAAGGGAGAGGGTCCGGAAGCTGTGGCGGGCGGGCGGTCTCTCTAGCGCCCCGTGGGGCGCGCGTCACGTCCAACTCTGTTTCCGTCATGGCCCGGCTTGTCCGGGCCACTCATGAACACGGCCCAGGCAAGAAAGGCGCGGACCACTCCGCGCCTTCTCGTCCGAGTCATCAGGCTTGGGTGGCCCGGACAAGCCGGGCCATGACAATGAGTTGTCAGCCCGCCCGCGGACGCAGCGTCGGGGCGTCGGCCTTGAAGTCGGTCTTCGCCAGCTTCTTGCCGGCTTCAGACTGCGCGGTGTCGGCCGGGACGGCCGGGGCGCCCACGGCGGCGCGGCGCGGGGCCAGCAGGGTGTCGAGGCGGGACTTGGCGGCCTTGAAGGCGGCCACGTCGCGCGGATCCTGCGATACGCCGACGGCGATCTTGGCGCCGATCGGGTTCACCCGGACGCCGCGACGCCAGATTTCATAGTGCAGGTGCGGGCCGGTCGAGGCGCCGGTCGAGCCGACATAGCCGATGACCTGGCCCTGGCTGACCCGCTGGCCGGGCTTCAGGCCCTTGGCGTAGCGCGACAGGTGGGCGTAGCCGGTTTCCCAGCCGTCGGCGTGGCGGATGCGGATCCAGTTGCCGTAGCCGCCCCAGCGGCGGGCCTCGACGACCACGCCGTCGCCGGCGGCCAGGACGGGCGTGCCCATGCCGGCGCCGAAGTCGATGCCCTGGTGCATCTTGGTGTAGCCCAGGATCGGGTGGCGCCGGACGCCGAAGCGCGAGGTGATGCGGGCGCCGTCGACCGGCGTGCGCAGCAGCATGCTCTTGACCGTCTTGCCGACGCTGTCGAGGAAGGTCTTCTTCCCCTGCGCGTTGGTGAAGCCGTAGAAGCGCTGGCCCTTGATCTCGGCGTACTGCAGGCCGCTGGCCTCGACCGTGCGGCCGCTCTCGGTGATCTTGCGGTCGAAGACCAGGCAGAAGGGGTCGCCGGCCTTGATGTCACGCGAGAAGTCGATCTTGTGGGAGAACAGCTTGGACGCCTCGGCGACGATGGCCGAGTTGGCGCCGATGGCCGCGGCGCTTTCGTGGAACGAGCCGTCCATCTTGCCGCAGGCCACGGTGGTCTCGGCGCGGACCTTCTCTTCCAGCTCGCGCAGGCGCATGGCGCCGTCGAAGCTGCGGGAGACGGTGATCGTCTTGACCGCGTCGGCGCGCATCGACAGGCCGATCAGGCGAGCCGGTCCGCGGCGGTCCACGGGACGGGCGACGGAGGCGACGAAGTCCATCCCGGCCTTGATGTTGACGGTGTCCATGGCCTGGCTGAGGACGCCGACCACGTGGCGGGCCTCGGCGTCGCCCACGCCGCTGCGCGCGACGGCGGCGGCAAGGGTTTCACCGGGAAGGACCTCGACATTGACGTTCTGACCGCGGTCAAATCCCGGCTGGGCCTCCGCTTCGGCGAAGGCGGCGTGCTGCAGGGCGACCATGGCGGCCGGGTCGAGCGTCTGGCTGGCGGCGATCTCCGGACCGGCCGTCAGCTTCCAGCCCAGACCGAGGGCGGCGAAACCGGCGACGGCCACAAGGATCTTCGGCGCGAAGCGAAGCGTCGGGCGCCTGGGATCAAACTCCTGCATCGGTCCCCCATCGTTGACGATGCCGCAAGCGTCAGAATGACACGGCCGGGTAGCCCCCCAGCAACTGTCGGGCCGGTTCATGCCGGAACCGTCACATCAGGCGCAAGCAATATTCGGCTGTTCGGCGCTTTTGTCACGCCGACTCACGTCTTTGGCGCATTCCCGGGCACGACCCGCTCGCCGTCTTCCTTCACGAAGGCGGCCGGGACATTGTCGAGGATCTCGAACACCCGCTCCGATGGCCGCGCCAGCACGGCCCCGCGCGGGCTCACCACGATGGGGCGCTCGACCAGAACCGGGTGGGCGACCATGGCGTCCAGGATCGCATCATCGCTCGCCGAGGGTTCGGTCAGGCCGAGCTCGCCGGCAAGGGCGCCCTTGGTCCGCAGGATGTCGCGCGGTCCCAGACCCAGCTTGCCGAGCAGGTCCTGAAGCTGCGCCTTCGTCCAGCCGGCCTTCAGGTATTCGACCACGACCGGCTCGACGCCGGTCTCGCGGATGGCGGCCAGGGTGTTTCGCGAAGTGCCGCAGGCGGGGTTGTGGAAGATGGTGACGGTCATGGATCAGGTCCCGTTCCGTGGGGCGAGGCGGCGTTCGTACCAGCCCTTCGAGCGATTCACGATGGCCACCACGGTGAGCATGACAGGGACCTCGACCAGCACGCCGACCACGGTGGCGAGCGCCGCGCCGGACTTGAATCCGAACAGGCTGATGGCGGCGGCGACGGCCAGTTCAAAGAAGTTGCTGGCGCCGATCAGGGCCGAGGGGCCGGCGACAGAATGATCTTCACCGGTGGTCCGGTTGAGCAGGTAGGCGAGGCCGGCGTTGAAATAGACCTGAATGAGGATCGGCACGGCCAGCAGGGCGATTATGAGCGGCTGGGCCAGGATCTGCTCGCCCTGGAAGCCGAACAGCAGCACGAGGGTGGCCAGCAGCGCCGCCATCGACACCGGTCCCAGCCAGGCCAACCCCGTCTGGAAAGATGCCTCGCCCTTCG
>JBIKTU010000224.1:0-4321 GCA_044347965.1 Caulobacter sp. | reverse complement strand
ATAGGCGCCATCCTGTCTGTCCACAGATTCAACATCTTGATTCCGGCGCGGCGACACCGGTTTCCGCCGCCGATTTTCACCTGCGCCTTGCGCGAACAGCGACGCAGGCGCACCTAGGGGCGATGAAAGACATGGCCGAAAGCGTCGTTCCGCCGCAGCCCCGCGACTATGCCGGTTTCAACTGGACCGGCTTCTCCACGCTGTACCTGAAAGAGATCCGCCGCTTCTGGAAGGTGGGGATGCAGACCGTCGCCGCTCCGGTGGTGACGACCCTGCTCTACATGATGGTCTTCGTGGTCGCCGTGCGCGGTGCGGCGCCGCCCGTTGACGGCACGCCCTTCTCGGCCTTCGTTGCGCCGGGCCTGATCATGATGGCCATCCTAAACAACGCCTTCGCCAACTCCTCCTCCAGCCTGCTGCAGGCCAAGATGATGGGGTTGACGCCCGACTTTCTGACCCCGCCGCTGTCGGCGCTGGAGCAGGTGCTGGCCTTCGCGCTGGGCGCGGCGACGCGTGGCGTCGTGGTCGGCCTGGTCACCGCGACCACCATCGCCTTCCTGCCCTTCACCGATCTGTCGGTCAGCCACGCCTGGGCGGTGGTCTATTTCGCGGTGGGCGCCTCGCTGATGCTGGGCTTCGTGGGCATCTTCACCGGCCTCTGGTCAGAGAAGTTCGACCACCTGTCGGCGATCACCAACTTCCTGATCATGCCAATGACCTTCCTGTCCGGGACCTTCTATCTGGTCGACCGCCTGCCTGAGCCGTTCCGCACGGCCAGCCACTTCAACCCGTTCTTCTATCTGATCGACGGCTTTCGCTATGGTTTCATCGGACATGCCGACGGCAACCTGCTGGCGGGCGTGATCATGGTCGCGGTGCTGAACGTGGCGCTGTTCCTGGCCTGCTGGCGGATGTTCGTGACCGGCTGGCGGCTCAAGACCTGACAGGGCGCTCGGGGGCGTTGCATGAAGCGTGTCGTCACCGCCGCAATCGCGGCTTTCCTGTTCGTCGGCTCGGCCGGATTGACACCGCCGCAACCGGAGCCGCCGACTCATGCCGAGTGGATATCGAGCCTCGCGCAGCCGACACAGGCGGCGCGACTGGCCCGGCTGCGGGCCATGCTCGACGCCCACGGCCTCAAGTACGAGGTCAGACCCTTCACCTTCAAGGTGGAGGAAGGCGAGGGTTACAACGTCATCGTCACGCTCGGCGAGGGCGACAGGGATATCCTGCTGACCGCCCACTACGACGCGATCCGGCTCAAGGACGGGACGCTGGCTGACGGCGCGGTCGACAACGCCGCCTCGGTGGTCGCCCTGGTGAAGGTCGCCGATCGGCTGCGCGGCGGGCTGAAGAACCATCGCCTTCGCGTCATCTTCTTCGATCAGGAGGAGCTGGGCCTGCTCGGCGCCAAGGCCTACGCCGCGAGCGAGGACGGCAGGCGTGTGGCGGCGGTCTTCAACTTCGACATTAATGCCTACGGAGACACGCCGTTCTACGCGATCCCGCAGCAGCCGGAGGGCGCTTTCGTCAGGGACGCGGTCGAGGCCGGCTGCAAGGCCGTGAACACGGCCTGTCGCCCGTTCGAGGCCTATCCCCCCAGCGATCACCGCGCATTCTGGCAGCGCGACATCCCGGCGACCTCCTTCAGCCACCTGCCGAAGGCCGAGGTCGATGAGCTGGAGGTCTTCATGCTGGAGTCGCGCAAGGCGCCGCCCAAATTGCTGCCGCCGCCGCGCATTCTTTCGCTGATCCACACGCCGGGCGACAAGCTGGCCGCCGTCGATCCGACCGTCGTCGAGCGGACCGCCACTCTGGCCACGGCCGTCGCCAGGGCCGCGGACGCCCGATGACTGTCCGGGTGGTCGAGGCCGATCCACCGGCCGGCGCCCTGCTGGACCGTTACCGGGGCGGGGGCGGCTACACCGACTGCTTCGTCGCCGTCGTCCCGGACCGGGTGACCCAGACGGCCTACATCGAAGCCTTCTACACGACGGCCCTGTTCAAGCTGGAACGCCTCGTCCTGGCGCTGCTGGTGTCGCGTCCGTCCACCGACGACGAGGCGCGGCGGCTGGCGGCCGGAGAGACCGACAGGTTCGCCGCCTGGACCGTCGAGGCCCGCGAGGCCGACCAGATCCTGCTCTGTGACTTCATGGAATCGACGCGGTCGTGGCTGATGAGCGTGGCGGACCTGGCGGCTCCGAGCCCGACGACCCGGCTCTACTTCGGCTCGGCGGTCGTTCCGCGCAAGGGTGCGGCCGGCCTTGGCGTGGGCTTCCGCGCCATGGTCCCGTTCCATCGCCTCTACGCCCGCGCGCTGCTGAAGGCGGCGGTTCGCCGCCTTATGGCCAGGTAGCGGGTGAGGCGGCCGCCCGGCCGACGCCCCCGAATTCTTGACATTCAACCCGTCCACGGTGAGAAGCCTAAGCCTTCCCGTCCCCGCGCACCCGCCGGGGACTTTCTCGCTTTAGGGAGGCATCCTTGAGCACGCCCACGACGACCGCACCGTCCTCCGATCACATCATGGGGGTCTACAACCGCGCCCCTCTGGCGGTTGAACGCGGCCGAGGCGCGCGCCTGTGGGACACCAAGGGCGATGAGTACCTGGACTGCGTGGCGGGCATCGCCACCAACGGCCTTGGCCACTGCCATCCCCGGCTGGTCGAGGTGTTGAAGGAGCAGGCCGACCGGCTCTGGCACGTGTCCAACATCTTCCGCATCCCTGGCCAGGAAGCGCTGGCCGGCCGGCTGACCGACGCGACCTTCGCCGACGTGGTGTTTTTCACCAACTCCGGCACCGAGGCCATCGAGTGCGCGCTGAAGACAGCCCGCAAGTATCACACCGCCAACGGCAATCCCGAGCGGGTCGAGATCTACGGCTTCGACGGCTCGTTCCACGGGCGCAGCTACGCGGCGATCAACGCCGCCGGCAACCCGGGCTACGTCGAGGGCTTCGGCCCGCGCCTGCCCAACTACAGCCAGCTGAAGTGGGGCGACCACGACGCCATAAAGGCGGCTATCGCCAACCCGACCACGGCGGCGATCATTGTCGAGCCGGTGCAGGGCGAGGGCGGCGCGCGCGCCATGCCGGAGCACTGCCTGACCGGCCTGCGGGCGCTGACCCGCGAGCACGGCGTTATCCTGATCTATGACGAGGTGCAGTCGGGCATGGGCCGCACCGGCAAGCTGTTCGCCCACGAGTGGGCCGAGGACGCGGCGCCGGACATCATGTGCGTGGCCAAGGCCCTGGGCGGCGGCTTCCCCGTCGGCGCCTGCCTGGCCACCACCGAGGCGGCCAAGGGCCTGACCGTCGGCGTCCACGGCTCGACCTTCGGCGGCAATCCGCTGGCCATGGCCGTCGGCCTCGCCGCCTTCGACGAGATCAGCAAGGACGAGACCCTCGCCAACGTCCGCGATGTGGCCGGCTACCTGGGCCAGCAGCTCACGGGCCTGAAGGACCGCTATCCGGACGTCATCGTCGACGTACGGGGCAAGGGCTTCCTGATCGGCCTGAAGCTGGTCCCGGTGAACCGCGAGTTCATGGCGCTTGCCCGTGATCAGCACCTGCTGGTGGCCGGCGGCGGCGACAACTGCGTGCGCCTGCTGCCGCCGCTGAACCTGACTCTCGAGGAAGCCCGCGAAGTGGTCGAGAAGCTCGAGAAGACCTGCGAAGTCGTCCGGACCAGAGCGGCGGCATGAAGACTGTCCGGCACTTCATCGACCTCTGGAAGCTCGAGGCCCACGACCTGCGCGTCATCCTGGATGACGCCAGGACCCGGAAGGCCTCGCGCCGGGGCTGGACCCAGGCGATGGTCGACCACGACCGCCCCGGCGAGGGGCGGACGCTGGCGATGATCTTCGAGAAGAACTCGACCCGCACGCGCTTCAGCTTCGACGCCGCCATCCGCCAGCTGGGCGGGGCGGGGATCATCTCGACCTCGGCCGACATGCAGCTGGGCCGGGGCGAGACGATCGAGGACACGGCGAGGGTTCTCTCGCGCATGGTGGATGCGGTGATGATCCGCGCCAACCGGCATGAGGACGTCGAGCTGTTCGCCCAGAACTCGACCGTTCCGGTCATCAACGGCCTGACCGACAAGAGCCACCCCTGCCAGATCATGGCCGACCTGCTCACCTTCGAGGAGCACCGCGGGCCGGTCGCGGGCAAGACCATCGCCTGGGTCGGCGACGGCAACAACGTCTGCGCCAGCTTCATCCATGCCGCGCCCAAGCTCGGCTTCAAGCTGAACATCGCCTGCCCGGCCGCCTATCACCCCGACCTCTACGACCTGGCCCGCGCGGCCGAGCAGCAGGGCAAGGT
>JBIKTU010000223.1:0-4322 GCA_044347965.1 Caulobacter sp. | reverse complement strand
CATGTTCGCGGTGCGGGCCGCCGGCGCCATGCTGACGCGTGACGGCTACGGCAAGAACCTGACCACCGGCAACGACGTCGACGACCGCGACTTGTGGAACAGCCGCATCACCGCAGCCTTCCGCCCGAGCGACACGTTCGAGGCGTCGTTCATGTGGGACCACTTCGAGGAAGACGACACCCGTTCGCGGATCGGCAAGCAGCTCTGCACCAAGGACCCCGGTCCGGCCAACATCGGCGGCGCGGCCTTCTTCGCCTTCAACCCGGGGGTCGCTGAGATCCAGCGCAACCTCTTCAGCCAGGGCTGCAAGGCGACGCCGCTGAACGACCCGGGCATCCTGGGCACCCCCAACAGCTCCGCCACGCTCGGCGGCCTGTTCGGCACCCTGTTCGGCTTCACGACCGGTGACGCGTTCGCCGGCCAGATGCAGGACCCGGACATCCGCAACATCCAGTCGAGCTTCGACCCGATCTATCAGGCCGAAACCGACATCTACCAGTTCAACATCCAGTGGGATCTCAGCGACGAGCTGCAGGTCACGGCCCTGACCGGCCTGAGCAAGAACAATCTGTTCACCCGTCAGGACTACAACCGGATCATTCCGAACTCGAACTTCAACGTGGCGCCGAACCCGGTCAACGCGGTCGCGGCCTTCCCCGGCTACGGCGCCCTCTATGCGTCCCTGTTCCCCGGCGGCGTGGTCAACGACCCGCAGCTCGGCTCGCTGAGAAAGTTCTCGACCGCCGACATCTCGCGCGGCTCGAGCGAACAGTGGAGCCAGGAACTCCGTCTGCAGTCGAACTTCGATGGTCCGTTCAACTTCAACGTCGGCGCCATCTACCTCGATTTCCAGTCCGAGGGTGACTACTACGTCCTGGGCAACACCCTGACGGCGGCGGCGCAGGTCCAGAACTCCCTGCCGTTCGCCACCGTGACCGGCTGCACCAGCGTCACCCCCTGCTTCATCGACCCGAACCAGACGCCGAACCGTTCGGGCCGCAACTACTATGACAGCACCGGCGACTACCACCTGAAGTCCCGCGCCGCCTTCGGTGAGCTCTACTGGCAGCTGACCGATACGGTCCGCGTGACCGCCGGCCTGCGCTACACCCACGACAAGAAGAAGACCGAGAACCGCAACGTCGTTCTGGCGGCGCCGGGTCAGGGCATTCCGCTCAACGCGACCACGCCCTACCTGTTCGCCGAGTTCAAGGAGACGACCGGTCGCTTCAACATCGACTGGAAGCCGGACTTCTCGTTCACCGACGACAGCCTGCTCTACTTCTCCTACGCCCGCGGCTATAAGGCCGGCGGCGTGAACCCGCCGTGCTCGGCGAGCGTCTTCGCCACCTGCCCGGCGCCGACCTTCGCGCCGGAGTTCGTGGACTCGTTTGAAGTCGGCTCGAAGAACACGCTGATGGGCGGGGCCATGGTCCTGAACGTCACGGGCTTCCAGTACGACTACATCGGCTACCAGGTGTCGAAGATCGTGAACCGCACGTCGGTCAACGAGAACATCGACGCCAAGATCAAGGGCCTCGAACTGGAAACCGTCTGGTCGCCCCTGGACGGCCTGCGCCTGAACGCCAACATCGGTTACCTCAAGACCGAGATCGCCGACGGCGTGAAGTCGATCGACGTGTTCAACCGCACCCAGGGCGATCCGAACCTGACGCTGGTCAAGAGCAGCTCGGCGGCCAACTGCGTGGTCACGACGGCGGCGGCCCAGACCGCCCTGTTCGTGTCCAACGGCTCCGGCAACCCGGCGAACGCCAACCCGTTCGCGCTTCTGGGCGTCTGCACGCTCAGCCCGGCCTTCGTGACGCCGGGTGTCGACATCGGCGCCGCCCTGACCCCGGGCGGCCCGCTGTCGGTCGGTCGGAACGCCTTCGGCGGTCTGGTCAGCGATGGCTACGAAGTCGATATCGGCGGCAACAGCCTGCCGAACTCGCCGGAATGGACCATCTCGCTCGGCGCCCAGTACACCTGGACCATGGGCGACTGGGACGCGACCATCCGCGCTGACTACTACCGTCAGACGGACTCGTTCTCGCGGATCTACAACGCCAAGACCGATGCTCTGGAAGGGTGGGACAACGCCAACGCGACGATCACCGTCGCCAACTCCGGCATGGGCCTGTCGCTCGAAGCCTACGTGAAGAACATGATGGATGAGGAAGTCCTCACCGACACCTACCTCACGGATGACTCTTCCGGCCTGTTCCGGAACGGCTTCTACGGCGAACCGCGCACCTACGGCGTGGCGATCACCAAGACCTTCTAGTCCACAAGGCTAGACAAGACCTGGGCGGCGGGGATGCAAATCCCCGCCGTTTTTCTTTGTCCGCCCGATGCTTAACCTATCCGCAAGCGCGCGCGATGCATGGTGTTGAACCTTACGACCATCGCAGCCGGCTCATGGATACGCTTTCCAGTCTGATCGAACGTCGCGCCCCGGTATCGCCGCAGAGCTCCTGCGCCGATGTCGCCGCCCGCTTCATGGCCGAACCCGACGCGCTGCTGCTGGCGGTGACGGAAGACTGCGCGCCGGTCGGCCTGATCGCCCGCGACGTCGCCCTGGCGCTGGCCGCCGATCCCCGCCCCGTGTGCGAGGTCATGGACCGGCGCCCGCTGGTCGCGCCCTCCGAGATGACGGCCCAGGCCCTGCGGGACCACGCGCTCGCCACCCGACCCGAGGCCCTGGCGCGCGGCTTCATCGCCGTCGAGGACGGCCTTTACCTTGGCGTGGGTCATCCGCTGATGCTGCTGGGCGCCCGCAGGAGCGGCCCCCGGACGCCCCGCGGCTCCGAAGCCGAGCTGATCAGCCGGATGTGCCATGAGGTGCTTCAACGCCTGGACGGCGTCAACGATTTCACCACCCGCCTCCTGCGGCAGCCACTGGCCCCGGACTCCGAAGCCTGCGTGCGGGCCATCGCCTCGACGGGCGAGGATCTGATCGGCCTGATGCGCCGGGCGGTCGACCTTCACGACGCAGAGCGGGGGACGCTGGTCTTCAATTCGCACCCCTGCCGCCTGCAGGACGTGATGGACACGCTCGACCAGCGCTGGAAGGCCCGCGCCGCCTCGGCCGGCCTGACCCTGCTGACCGCCTATGACGGCGATCCGGAGCATGCGGCGGAACTGGACGAGGTCCGGTTGCTGCAGGTGTTCGACGCCCTCGTCTTCAGGGCTCTGAGCGAGACCCGGCGTGGCGCGGTCGAGGTGTCCCTCAAGGCCCGTCCCACCGCCGAAGGTCTGCTGATGGAAGGGCGGGTGCGCGACGCGGGGGTCGAGCTGACCACCGAAAGCCTGGCCCACATCTTCTCACCGCTCGGCCAGTCGAGCGATGACCACCCCGAGGGCCTTTCGGCGGGCCTGGGCATGGCGCTCGCCAGCCGGATCGTCAGCGCGGCGGGCGGCATGATCCGCGCCGAGCCCAATCCGGGCGCCGGCGTCACCGTGATCTTCGAGTTCATCGCCGCGCCCGCGTCGATGGAGGTTCCGGCCGAGGCGACCGCCAGTAGCGAGCCGGCGAGCCGCGCGGCCCATGTGCTGATCGTCGATGACAACGCCACCAACCGCATGGTCGCCGAGGCCCTGTGCGAGATGTTCGACTGCACCTCCGAACAGGCCGTCGACGGGGTCGAGGCCCTGGAGGCCGTCCAGGCGCGGTCGTTCGACCTGATCCTGATGGACATCAAGATGCCGCGCATGGACGGCGTCGCCGCCACCCGCGCCATCCGCGCCCTGACCGGTCCGGTCTCGCGCACGCCGATCATCGCCCTGACCGCCAACGCCGACCCGGAGGACGTGCGGTCCTACCTCGAGGCGGGCATGAACGACGTGGTCGAAAAGCCGATCAAGGCGGAGCGTATGCTGCAGGCGCTGCAGTCGGCGCTGGAGGGCGTGGACGCCGCATCTGCGGCGGCGTGATCTTCGCGCCGGGTGGTGGCGGGGGGCGGGATCGAACCGCCGACCTGTGGGTTATGAATCCACCGCTCTAACCATCTGAGCTACCCAGCCAATGCTTGGCGCACCCGAGCGAAGGGGGGCCTTATAGGGGTCCTGACGTTCCGCATCAAGCGCCTGATCATCCTCTTGGGAAACCGCTGGCCAGCGGCTAGGGTCGCGGCCGCATGAGCGTGCTTCATCTTCTTGGTTCGCGTGGCGACGGCGGCGCCGAAACCTACTTCGTCGATCTCGTGCGCGCCCTGCACGCGGCGGGGACGCCGCAGGCCTGCGCGCTGCGGCCGCACGCGGGGCGGACGCGCGCCCTGACGCAGGCCGGGGTGGCGACGGGCAGCTTCGGATTCGGCGGCCCG
>JBIKTU010000221.1:0-4339 GCA_044347965.1 Caulobacter sp. | reverse complement strand
TGGCGCGCCCTGCTCGAGGCGCGGCTGGAGGCCGGGGACTGGGCCGCGGCGCTGGATCTCGTCACCGGCGCGCAGGAACGCAAGGTTGTCTCGCCGGTGGTCGCCGACCGCACCCGCGCCGCCCTGCTGGCCGCCTCGGCCGCCAGCTTCGAGGTCGATCCGCAGGAGCGGCTTCGCGCCCAGGCGCTGGATTTCGCGGTGCAGGCGGCGAAGCTGAAGCCGGATTTCGCCCCCGGCGTGGTCATGGCGGCCCGGCTGCTGGCCGCCGACGGCAAGGTCGGAAAGGCGGCCGGCCTGATCGAGAGCGCCTGGAAGGGGCGGCCTCACCCCGCGCTGTGGCTGGCCTATCGCGATCTGCGCACCGACGAGACCCCGCGGGAGCGCGCCAAACGCCTGGCGAGCCTGGTGGCCCTCAACGCGGACGCCCGTGAGAGCCGCATCCTCAAGGTCGAACAGGCCCTGATCGCCGGCGAGGTCAGCGTCGCGCGCGAGGCCGCCCGAACGCTCGAGGCAGAGCCCCTGACCCAGCGGCTGGCCGGGCTGCAGGCCCGGGCCGCCAACGCCGCCGGCGCGGTTGACGAGGCCCGCGCCTGGATCGCCCGGGGCGGCGCCGCGCCGCAGGAGCCGGACTGGTCCGACCTCGATCCCGAGGGGCGCGCCTTCGCCTACCGGCCGGAGGACTGGACCCGGCTGGTGGCCACCTACGGCGAGACCGGCGACCTGATCCACCCGCGCCTGGAGCGCCGCGAACGGGGCCTCAGCGATCTGCCCGAACTGCCCGCCGCCTACATTGAATCGACGCCCTTCGTCCGCGCCGCCGAAGGCGATACGGCCGTCATGCCGATCCCGGACGACCCCGGCGTGCCGGATGACCCGCGACCGTCCGCCGACGATCCTGCGCCCCGTCCGCCGACCCCGCGACGTCGGCGCTTGGCAAGTGCGACCCGCCCCGCTAAATAGGCCTCCCTTCC
The DNA here is from genome assembly GCA_044347965.1 of Caulobacter sp. Classification (GTDB taxonomy): domain Bacteria; phylum Pseudomonadota; class Alphaproteobacteria; order Caulobacterales; family Caulobacteraceae; genus Caulobacter. Next base: position 3,368 of record JBIKTU010000221.1, on the reverse strand, counting down.
GGGAAGCCTTTCTCAAGGGCCGCTTTAGCTCAGCCGGTAGAGCACCGCATTCGTAATGCGGGGGTCAGGTGTTCGAGTCACCTAAGCGGCACCACTCCTTCTTCCTTTTTCCCTGGTCTTTGGTTCCCGCGTGGCGGGACAGGGCTGGGCTGTGAGTTGCGGCTCGGCCATGGTGCGGGCTGTCCTGGAGGATATGGGAATCATGGACCGGCTGGCTGAGGCCTTCTTTCGGGGTCCGCGGCCGCCGCGGATGGTCGGGCGCTTCGTCTGATGTTCGCGCGCTGGTCGGAGAGCCGTCTTGTCCGCCGCGTTACCGGCCTGGTCCCCACGCCGCTGTCGCCGGAGCTCAGGGCGGCCGTCGTCCAGACCGGCGCCGGCTTGACGGCGAAGGTGCTCGGCCCCCGGTTTCGTCCCTACCGCGACGAACTGGTCCTGATCTTCGCCCGCCAGCTGGCCGACGCGACCCGGAGGCTTTCGTCGAGCCACTGGAGTTCCGGCGGCGGTCGCAACGTCGGAATGGACGTCTACTTCGCGCATGGCCGGGCGCTCGCGGCGCTGAAGGCGCTCGCCGCCCGGCGGCCGCGTGATCCGCTGAACGCCCTGCTCAAGGTGCTGGACGATCTCATGGACGCCCAACGGGCCGCGCCCGGCGACGACGACGGCTACGGAATTGCCACCCTGGGCGAGATCCGCCGGGATGTTGAGCGGCTGATCGCCGCCGACCGCCGGACCTGACGCAACGGCGCCATTTCCCCGGTGGGCGGCGGGCCGTAAGGTCGCGCCCGGACAAGGGAGCGCGCCGCCATGCATTTCGAGCTCAGCGAAGAGCACCGGATGATCAAGGACCTCGTGCGGCTGTTCGTCGAGGACGAGCTGATGCCGCTCGAGGCCACGGTGCTGGAGCGCGAGGCCTCGGGCGGGCCCACGGCCCTGACCGCCGAGGAACAGGCGAAGATCGACAAGGTCTCGCGTGATCTGGGCCTCTGGGGCCTGGACGCGCCCGAGGACGTCGGCGGCATCGACCTGCCGGCCGTGGCCCTGGTCGGGGTCAATGAGGAGCTGGGCCGCACGGTCACCCCCTACACCCTGCCGCCGGACAGCCCCAACCTGCGCATGCTGATGGCCACGGTCGACGACCGCCAGCGCGCCGCCTACCTGGCGCCCTATGTGGCCGGCGAGACCATCTCGGCCATCGGCATCTCCGAGCCCGGCGCCGGCTCCGACCCGGCCGGCATGATCACCCGCGCCGAGCGGGACGGTGAGGACTGGATCCTCAACGGCCGCAAGATCTGGATCACCCGCGGGGCCGAGGCCGACTTCACCATCACCATGGCGGTGACCGACCGCGAGAAGGGCGCCCGGGGCGGCATCTCCGCCTTCCTGATCGACAGGGGCACGCCCGGCTTCAACGTGCTGCGCCGCATCCCGATGCTGGGCGGGCAATACAGCTACGAGATCGCGCTCGAGGACTGCCGCGTCCCCGGCTGGAAGCTGCTCGGCAAGGAGGGCCAGGGCTTCGCGCCGATGCAGGTGCGGCTGTCGACCCGGCGCATCGAGATGGCCAGCTGGTCGATCGGCATGGCGCAGCGGGCGCTGGACATGCTGATCGAGTACGCGCCGCAGCGCTCGACCTTCGGCGCGCCGCTGTCGGAGCGCCAGCAGATCCAGTGGTGGATCGCCGACGCCGCCACCCGCATCCACGCCGCCCGGCTGATGACCTACGACTGCGCCTGGAAGCTCGACCAGGGCCGCGACGTGCGCAACGAGATCTCGATGATCAAGGCCTACGGCACCGAGATGGCCTACGAGGTGGTCGACAATGTCATGCAGGCCTTCGGGGCCATGGGCATGACCCGCGAACTGCCGCTGCATCTGATGCAGTCCAAGCTGCGGACCATGCGCATCTATGACGGCCCGACCGAGGTCCACAAATGGGTCGTGGCCCGCAACCTGCTGGGACTGAAGCGATGAAGGCGAACTACGGAGATGTCGGGGTCACGATCGACGGCCATGTCGCGGTGCTGGAGATCGACCGGCCGCCCAACAACCATGTCACCGTCGACCTGATCCGCGATCTGGCTGACGCGCTGGACGACGTCGATGCCGACCATGAGCTGCGGGCCAGCCTGCTGTGCTCGGCCGGGCGGGTGTTCTGCGGCGGGGCCGATCTGATCACGCCGGGCGAGGCCGGGGTCGTCGACTCGACCCATGCGCTCTATGCCCAGGCCGCCCGGCTGTTCGCCACCCGCAAGCCCATCGTCGCGGCGGTGCAGGGCGCGGCCGTCGGGGCCGGGCTCGGACTGGCGCTGGTCGCCGACGTCCGGATCGCGGCGCCCGAGGCCCGGTTCTCGGCCAACTTCGTCAGCCTTGGCTTCCACCCCGGCTTCGGCACGACCGCCAGCCTGCCCCGCATCATCGGCGCCCAGAAGGCGGCGGTGATGTTCCTGACCGGACGACGGATCAAGGCGGACCAGGCGCTGGCCTGGGGCCTGGTCGATGATGTCGCCGACCTCGCCACCCTGCGCGCCGACGCCATGGCCTGGGCCCGGGAAATCGCCGGGAACGGCCCGCTGGCCGTACAGGCGACCCGCGCCACCCTGCGCGCCGCCCTGGCCGACGAGGTGCGGGCCCAGACCGACCTGGAAGCCGCCGAACAGGCGATCCTGCGCCCGACCAACGACTTCGCCGAGGGCGTCCGCGCCGTCGCCGAGCGGCGGCCAGGGCGGTTCACGGGGACGTAGTGATTTATAAAGGGGTCATAAAATTATAAAATGACAATAAGGGCCGTATATGCGATATATGGGTCATTGTTTAGCTAATAGGAGACTTTAAACATGACCAAAGACCTTGCCCAGCAGATCATTTCGGCCATTCGCACCCTTTATCGTACTGATGCGTCGGCGCGCGCCCTATTCGATTGGACCGCTAGCCGAACGCGTGACGCGACCGCGACAAGTATTGATCGCATTGCCTACCAGCTCGGGCTTTCTAGAGGGGACGCAGTAGCGCTGGCCCGAAAGCTTGAGGCGGCTGGGTGCGGCGAGTTTGTCGTCGGCCGGAGAGGCCAGAAATCGCGCTTTGTCTGGGCTTATAGTTGCATCAGCCTAGGACAGGCTGCCTCAGGTGAGGCCTCTGAAATCGAAGAGGTAGAAAATCCTCTTCCAGAAGATGAAGGCAACCCAGAGCAATCCGGTCTAGGTGAAGGACTCAAGCTTACTATTGCCGAAGCTAAGGCGGCTTTGGCCAAATCGCTCGGGGTTCCTGCGAGCAGCATCGAAATAATCGTGAAGGCGTGATCATTCACAAGAGTGCGGGGTCGTCCGTCACCGTCATCGGGGCCGAGCTTTGCAGCGGTCGGGGGCAATCAC
>JBIKTU010000222.1:0-4339 GCA_044347965.1 Caulobacter sp. | reverse complement strand
GACCGGGCGGCCATCGAACAGACCCTGGCCTACGAGGACGAGACCGCCGGCCGCCTGATGCAGCGCGAGGTGCTGGCCGCGCCGCAGTTCTGGACCGTCGGCCAGACGATCGACCACGTCCGTAACGCGGGCGACGAACTGCCGGAGCTGTTCTTCGACGTCTATATCGTCGATCCGGCCTACCGGCCGATCGGCGCGGCGGCCATCAGCCAGCTGCTGCGGGCCAAGCGCGAGACCAGCCTGGCCGAGATCATGGAGCCGGTGACCGAGATCACCGTCGACATGGACCAGGAAGAGGTCGGCTACACCTTCAACAAATATCACCTGATCAGCGCGCCGGTCGTCGACTCCGGCGGCCGGCTGGTCGGGCAGATCACCGTCGATGACATCGTCGGCGTCATCCAGGACGAGGGCGAGGAGGACATCCTGGCCCTGGCGGGCGTGTCCGACGCCGGCCGGGACGCCGGCGTCTGGGACGTGGCGCGCTCGCGTCTGCCCTGGCTGGTGGTCAACACCCTGACGGCCGCGACCGCCGCCAGCGTCATCGGCGTCTTCCAGGCCGAGATCGCCAAGCTGGTCACCCTGGCGATCCTGATGCCGGTGGTGGCTTCTCTGGGGGGCAACGCCGGCACCCAGACCCTGGCCGTCGCCGTGCGGGCCCTGGCCAGCCGCGAACTGAACGCCTCCAACGCCGTCCGCATCATCCTGCGGGAGATGGCGGTGGGCCTGGTCAACGGCGGCGTCCTGGCCGTGATCATGGGCGTGGCCACCTGGGTCTTCTTCCGGGATCCCATGCTGTGCCTGACCATCGGCCTGGCGCTGGTGATCAACCTGTTCATGGCCGCCCTGGCCGGGATCCTGGTGCCGCTGGCCCTCGACAAGCTTGAGCGTGACCCGGCGGTGTCGTCATCGGTCTTTGTCACCTTCGTGACCGATTTCATGGGCTTCCTGTCTTTCCTCGGACTGGCTGCGCTCATCCTCCTCTGATCGGGTGGCCAGCCTGACAAGAAACGCTCACCGGTCGTCATGGCCCGACGTGTTCGGGCCACCCAAGCCTGGTGACGGTTGTGATTGGTAGCTGACGGGCTCTGGCCCATTCTGTGCGCGGTGTTCATGGGTGGCCCGAACACGTCGGGCCATGACGCGCTACAGGGTTTGGGTTCCGGGTCAGCGCCCCGCCTCCGCCCCCTCATCGTCGGCGCTTTCCCGTTCAGGGGGAGTTCAGCTGCGATCCGGCATCCCTCTTGCGGGAGTGGGATGGAACGCAACTGCCCCTGTCTCATTTCGGATCAACAGGCCGATGAAATCCCGCCACCAGATCTCTCGCGCCGCCATCGAACTGATCAAGTCGTTCGAAGGCTACCGACGCAAGGCCGCCCAGCTTCCGGATGGGCGCTGGACGATCGGCTATGGCCACACCCTGACCGCCCGCGAAGGCGCCGAGGTGTCGGAGTCGGATGCTGAAGCCCTGCTGATGTACGATCTGATCAACGTGGCCCATGCGGTGAACGAGCACAGCTACACGCCGCTGACGCAGAACCAGTTCGACGCCCTGTGCTGCTTCGCCTTCAATGTCGGGATCGACAACTTCCGCCGCTCGTCGGTCCTGCGCCGGGTCAACGAGGGCCAGCTGCTGCAGGCCGCCTGCGCCATGGAGATGTGGCGCAAGGCCGACTTCGAGGGCGAGCGCATCGTCATCGACGCGCTGGTGCGCCGCCGTTCTGCCGAGAAGACCCTGTTCCTCACCCCGGCCAGCGGCTGGATCCCCGCACCGTCGCCGGTGCTGCGCCCCAGGGTCGACTATGATGTCGTCGCGGCCAGCCCGCGTGAGACGCCAACCGTCCTGAAGACCTCGACCGTCGACGACCGCGTCGTGGTCGAGCGTGACGAAACCAACGCCCCGCGGCCGACGGCTCCTCCCGTCGCGCCGCACACCGCGCCGCTGGCGACCGAAATCGCCGCGGCCGGTGTGGGCGCCGCTCTTGAACAGCTGATGCCCGAGCCCGCGCCCGAGGCGCCGCGTTTGGTCGAAGCCGAGCCGGCGCCGGAACCGGAAGCGCCTTTGCTGGCGGTTCAGGACCTTGAGCCCGCGCCGCCGCCGGTCATCGATGAATACGCCCCGGACGCGCCGGTCGCCGACGAACCGGTCCAGATCGTCACCGTCGCCCGCTCGCCGGAGCCGGAGCCGGAGCCGGAGGCGCCCGCGGCGCCGGTGATGACCGTCGTCGAACTGCCGCAGCCCGCGCCGACGCCGACGCCGGCTCCCGCTCCGGTGCTGGCGGTGGTCAATGGCGATGTCGGTTTCACCCTGACGCCTGCGCCTGAAGCCGCGGTCGAAACCCTGTCGGACGACGCCTTCCGTATCGATCTGCCCGAGCCCGCCAACGAGTCGGCGCCCGGCCTGTTCGACGTGACCTTCGCCGAGCCTGTTCATCAGGGCGGGGCGACCCGGCCGCTGGTCAACGAGGACTACATTCGCCGCCTGGTCCGTGAGGACGAGATGGCCGAGCTGGGCGGCGACTTTGCCTTCGGGACCCCGACCGAGCCGGCCCGCATCCAGGGCCTGCCGCTGCTGGGTCTTGGCCTGGGGGGCATGGCCCTGTTCGCCGGCGGCGTGGCCTGGGGGCTCAACGCCAATGGCGGCGAGGGTTTGCTGAACCCGCTGGTGATCAGCTGGGGCGCCGGCCTGACCGGGATCGTGATGGCCGGCTTCGCCGCCTGGCGTTGGCTGGACGGCATGGCAGGCGCTCCGTTCGACGATGAAGACGAGGCCGAGGCGGCCGAAGAGGACGGCGAGCGGGCCCAGGCCTGATCGCACGTGCAGCCGGCTTGGGGGAGCCGGCGCGCCCCGCGGATCGGGCGGTCCGCGGGGCGCTTATGCGTTCGCCCGCCGCAATGCCCGCCGCAATGCCCACCGCAATGATCGTGCGTGCCGACCCGGTTTGAGCGTGCTAATTCCCCCCTCATGACCGGACCTTCCATGGATTTCGGCCTCGGCGAGACCGCCGACGCCATTCGCGAAACCACAGCCCGTTTCGCCGCCGACCGCATCGCGCCGATGGCGGCCGACATTGATCGCGACAACCATTTCCCCCGCGAGCTCTGGCCCGAGATGGGCGACCTGGGCCTGCACGGCATCACGGTGGAGGAGGAATTCGGCGGACTCGGCCTCGGCTACCTCGAGCACGTCGTCGCCATGGAGGAGATCAGCCGCGCCTCGGCCTCGATCGGCCTCAGCTACGGCGCCCATTCCAACCTCTGCGTGAACCAGATCCGGCGTTGGGCGACGCCGGAGCAGAAGCGCCGCTACCTGCCGAAGCTGATCAGCGGCGAGCATGTCGGCTCCCTGGCCATGAGCGAGGCCGGCGCCGGCTCCGACGTGGTCTCGATGACCCTGCGCGCCGACCGCCGCGGCGACCGCTTCGTGCTGAACGGGACCAAGTTCTGGATCACCAACGCGCCGCACGCCGACACCCTGGTCGTCTACGCCAAGACCAGCCCGGATGAGGGCAGCCGCGGCATCACCGCCTTCCTGATCGAAAAGGGGATGAAGGGCTTCAGCGTCTCGAAGAAGCTCGACAAGATGGGCATGCGCGGGTCCGACACCGCAGAGCTGGTCTTCGAGGACTGCGAGGTTCCGGAAGAGAACATCATGGGTCCGGAGAACGGCGGCGTCGGCGTCCTGATGAGCGGCCTCGACTATGAGCGCGCTGTGCTGTCGGCCGGCCCCCTGGGCATCATGCAGGCCTGCCTGGACGCGGTCCTGCCCTACGTCCGCGACCGCAAGCAGTTCGGAAAGCCGATCGGGTCCTTCCAGCTGATGCAGGGCAAGGTGGCGGACATGTATGTCGCGCTGAACTCGGCCCGCGCCTACGTCTATGCCGTGGCCCGGGCCTGCGACGCCGGCAAGACCACCCGCTTCGACGCCGCCGGCGCCATCCTGCTGGCCAGCGAAAACGCCATGAAGGTGGCCAATGAGGCCATCCAGGCGCTGGGCGGCGCCGGCTATACGAAGGAATGGCCGGTCGAGCGCTACCTGCGCGACGCCAAGCTCTACGACATCGGCGCGGGGACCAACGAGATCCGCCGGTTCCTGATCGGGCGGGAGCTGGTCGGGGGGTAACCTCTGCAAACTTTCGTGCTATAGTTCTGGCATGACAAACCTTGAGCTCTATCTTTCGCGTGAACGGGGGAGGGCGAGCGCCTTGGCGCGGGCCGCCGGCGTATCCAAGGGCGGCCTGAGTTCGATCAAGAGCGGCAAGGCCCGACCGTCCCCTGATCTGGCCAAGAGGATCGAGACCGCGACGGGTGGCGAGGTGACAGCGGCCTCCCTGCTCGG
>JBIKTU010000007.1:0-14096 GCA_044347965.1 Caulobacter sp. | reverse complement strand
CATGCCGGGGGCTCAGCGGACCGCCGCGCACGGCGCGGAACAGCGGCTCGTCGGGCGCCAGCGCGAAGGGCAGGGCGGCGACATAGGCGTCGATGGCCTCCCGCACGACCGGCAGCACCGGCACGATCCGCGTCTTCGAGCCCTTGCCCAGGATGCGGACGCTGTCGCCCAGCGGCGCGTCCGACCGCTTCAGCGACAGCGCCTCGCTGATCCGCAGGCCGCAGCCCCAGAGCAGGGTCAGCACCGCCTCGTCGCGCAGGGCCTCCCAATCGTCGCGATCGGGATCGGTCGCGGCTTCCGCGATCAGGCCGCGGGCGTTGTCCTCGCTGACCGGACGCGGCGCGCCCGGCTTGACGCGGGGCCCCTTCACCAGGGTCAGGGCGGCGTTGGGGGTGGCCAGCCGTCTGTCCAGAAAGCCGTGGTAGGACCGGATCGCCGAAAGGGCCTGGGACACCGACCGCGCCGCCAGCGGCCGCTCGCCGTCGCGGCGATGGGCGAGGTAGGCGCGGACCTCGGCCGGGGTGACGGCGCCCATGGCCGACAGGCTCGGCGTCTCGCCGCGATGCTGTTCCAGGAAAGACAGATAGGGCGCGACGGCGCCCAGATAGGCCTCGATCGTGCGGGGTGAGACCCGGCGCTCGTTGGCCAGATGGTCGAGCCATTGGCTCATGGCTTCGCGGGCCGTGGCGGCTACAGCACCGGCCATCGTTCCGCCGTGCGCTCGACCACCCGCGCCAGGAAGGCGACCAGTTCGGCGCCCATGTCTTCAGCGAAGCCATTGGCGTCGGGTGAGCCGAAGGCCAGCACGCCCTGACGGGCCGGCTCCCACATCGCGACGCGGACCATGGCCATCGACATCACCTGCTCACCCCTGGCGCCGAACAGGCCGCGGGCCGGGGCGTGGAAGCCCATGCGGGCCAGCCGCTGCGGGCCCAGGATCATGTCGGTCTGGCCCTCGACCAGCGCATGCCAGCCGGCCGGAACCCGATCCGGCCCCTCGATGGCCAGGGTGGCGCCGACCAGGCCGAAGCGCAGGCTGGCCAGGTCATCGATCCGGCGGGCCAGGTCGGAGTGGTTGCGCGCCTCGAGCAGGTCGATGACCGCGGCGTGGGTCTGGGCCTGGGCGGAGAAGTTGGCCCGGGCCGTGGCCTCGAGATGTTTGCGGGCCCGGGACTCGCGCTTGTGGGCGGCATGAACGCGCGCCAGCGCGGCGGGGCCGAAGTCGACGATGTTGGCGGCGTCCACACGAAGGCCGAGGTCGGCCAGCAGCGCTTCGTCCTCGCGGATCAGGTGCGGGTGTTCCCGCAGCACGCGCCGCAGATCCTCGGCCGCCGACTCTTTCCGCTTCGCGTCAGACATTCTCGCCCCCGAACCGATCGGTTCCGCAGGGCGATTCTGCCCTACAGGATCGACTGGCCGGTCTTGGCCCAGTCGCTCAGGAACTGTTGAAGCCCGGACTCGGTTAACGGGTGCTTGAAGAGCGCCTCGAAGACCGCCGGTGGCAGGGTCGCGCAGTCGGCGCCGGCCAGCGCCGATTCCGTGACATGGGCGGGGGTGCGGATCGAGGCGGCGAGGATTTCGGTATCGAATCCGAAATTGTCGTAGACCGCCCGGATGGCGTGGATCAGCTCGATGCCCGAACCCTGGGTCTGGTCGTCCAGCCGGCCGATAAAGGGCGACACGTAGGTGGCGCCCGCCTTGGCGGCCAGCAGGGCCTGGTTGGCGGAGAAGCAGAGGGTGACGTTGGTCGAGATGCCCTCACGCGCGAACTGGGCCGTCGCGATCAGGCCTTCGCGGGTCAACGGCACCTTGACCACCACATTGGGCGCGATGCCGGCCAGCTTGCGGCCCTCGGCCAGCATGCCCTCGGCGTCGGTGGCGACCGCCTCGGCGCTGACAGGGCCCTCGACGAGGTCGCAAATCTCGGCGATGACCTCGGCCATGGGCCGCCCGGACTTCGCGATCAGGGTCGGGTTGGTCGTGACGCCGTCCACGAGGCCCGTGGCGGCGAGGTCCTTGAGGACGACGGTGTCGGTGGTGTCGAGAAAGAGCTGCATGGCTGGTCTTCTAGCGGTTCGCGCCGCCGGGGACCACCTGTGACCCGCATCGTTTCGGTACTTCTGCCGATGCCGCTGCCGGAAGCGTTCGACTACGCCGAGCCGGAGGGCCTGGGTCTGGTCGTGGGAGACCATGTGGCCGTCCCGCTTGGCCCCCGGGCCGTTCGGGGGGTGGTCACGGCCTTGCGCGAGGGCGCCGGCGGCAACCGGCCCCTCAAGCCCGTGCTGGAGCGGATCGACGACCCGGTCATGCCGGCCAGCACCCTGCGGTTTGTCGAATGGGCCGCGAAGTACTCGGTCGACGCCCCGGGCCAGCCTTTGGCCATGGCGCTGCGCGGCCTGCGGGCGCCAAGGCCCAAACCGGCAAAGCTGCTGCGGGCGACAGGGATGCTTCCGGCCCGCGCCACGCCGGCGCGCCAGAAGGTGCTCGACGCCGCCGCCGCCGGGCCGATGTCCGGCGCGGAGCTGGCCGAACAGGCCGGAGTCTCTTCAGGCGTGGTGAAGGGGCTGCTCGACGAGGGGGTCCTGGCGCTTGAGCTGATCGTACCCGAGACGCACTTCGACGATCTCGACTGGGCGTCACCCGGCCCGGACCTGAACGCCAGCCAGCGGGCGGCCGCCGACGTGCTCGTCGACATGGTCCACCAGGGCGGCTTCCAGGCGGCTCTGCTCGACGGGGTGACCGGGTCGGGCAAGACCGAGGTCTATCTGGAGGCTGTGGCGGCGGCGCTGGCGGCCAGTCCCGAGGGCCAGGTCCTGGTCCTGCTGCCCGAGATCGCCCTGACCCAGGCCGTGCTGACCCGCTTCACCACCCGGTTCGGCGGCGCGCCGGTCGAATGGCACTCGGCCGTCCCGCCGCCGCTGCGCCGAAAGGCGTGGGAAGGTGTCGCCTCAGGCAAGGCCCGCATCGTGGTCGGCGCCCGGTCGGCGCTGTTCCTGCCCTATCGCGACCTGAAGCTGATCGTCGTCGACGAAGAGCACGACGGGTCCTTCAAGCAGGAGGAGGGCTTCATCTATCAGGCCCGCGACATGGCCGTGGCCCGGGCCCACATCGAGAAGTGCGCCATCGTGCTGGCGTCGGCCACGCCTTCGCTGGAGACGATCTGGAACGCCCGCCAGGGTCGCTACCGCTGGCTGAAGCTGGGCGCCCGCCACGGCGCGGCGCAGTTGCCGGACGTCGACCTGATCGACATGCGCCAGACGCCGCCGGAGACCGGCCGCTGGCTGTCGCCGCCGCTGGTCGCGGCCATGGCCCAGACCTTCGCCCGGGGGGAGCAGACGCTGCTGTTCCTGAATCGCCGCGGCTACGCGCCGCTCGTGCTCTGCCGCGCCTGCGGCGAACGGATGAAGGCGCCGGACTCCGACAGCTGGCTGGTCGAGCATCGCTACACCGGACGGCTGGTGTGTCATCTCACCGGCTTCTCGATGCCGCGCCCGGACAGGTGTCCGCACTGTGGGGCGAAGGACAGCCTGGTCTCCATCGGCCCGGGCGTCGAGCGGGTCGAGGAGGAGGTGCGCGACCTGTTCCCGCAGGCCCGGGTCGCGGTCTTCTCGTCCGACACGGTGTTCGACGCCGACGGCGCGCGCGGCCTGATCGCCACCATGGCGGCGGGCGAGATCGATGTGCTGGTCGCCACCCAGGCGGCGGCCAAGGGGCATGACTTCCCGAACCTGACCCTGGTCGGCGTGGTCGACGCCGATCTGGGCCTGCGCGGCGGCGACCTTCGGGCCGGGGAGCGGACCTTCCAGCTGCTGGCCCAGGCCAGCGGGCGGGCGGGACGGCGCGACCGGCCCGGCCGGGCGCTGCTGCAGACCTATGCCCCCGAGCATCCGGTGATGCAGGCCCTGGCCGCCCAGGACCGCGACGCCTTCATCGAGGCCGAGATGGAGGCGCGCGAACTGGCCGTGTTGCCGCCCTTCGGCCGACTGGCGGCGGTGATCGTCTCCGGTCCGGACCCGATCGCGCTGGAGGCCTACGTCCGCCAGCTGGCGTCGGTGGCGCCCAATGCCGTGGGGGTCGACATCTTCGGACCCGCCGACGCGCCGTTGGCGCTGATCCGCGGCCGGCGGCGCAAGCGCTTCCTGGTGCGGGCCGACCGGACCGTTGATCTGCAGGGCTTTCTCGCCGCCTGGCGGGCGCGCGCCCGGCCGCCTGGCGCGATCAGGCTGGTTCTGGACGTCGATCCCTACAGCTTCCTGTAGGGGTCGCGTGTCGTCAGTGACCCTCTGACGAGGCCTTGTCAGAGGCGTCCGCCAGCCTTGCGGCCTTCTTCCTGGCGCCGTTCCGGGAGGCCATGTTCAGCCCCTCGACCAGGCCGGCGAAGGCCATCGCCGCGTAGATGTAGCCCTTGGGCACATGGACGCCGAAACCGTCCGCGATCAGGACCGCGCCGATCATCAGCAGGAAGCCCAGCGCCAGCATGACCACGGTGGGGTTGTCGTTGATGAAGTTGGCCAGCGGATCGGCGGCGAGCATCATCACGGTGACCGCCACCAGCACGGCGATGATCATGACCGGCAGGTGATCGGTCATGCCGACGGCGGTCAGGATCGAGTCGACCGAGAAGACGAGGTCCAGCAGGATGATCTGGAAGATCGCCGAGCCGAAGTTGGAGATCACGACGTTCTTGGTGTCCAGCACGTCGCCGGTCGGGTCCGGATCGACGCTGTGGTGGATCTCCTTGGTGGCCTTCCACAGCAGGAACAGGCCGCCGGCGATCAGGATCAGGTCGCGCCAGGAGAAGCTGGTCTCGAAGGACGGTTCACCGTGTTCGCCCACCGGTCCGGTGAGGCCCAGATCGAAGACCGGCGCCGTCAGTCCGACGATCCAGGTGATGGAGAACAGCAGCGCGATACGCATGACCAGAGCCAGCGAGATCCCGATACGGCGCGCCTTCTGGCGCTGTTCGGCCGGGAGCTTGTTCGACAGGATCGAGATGAAGACCAGGTTGTCGATGCCTAGCACGACCTCCATGACCACCAGGGTGATCAGCGCCGCCCAGACCGTCGGATCGACGGCGAGTTGAAGAAGAGCATCCATGAGCGAGCGTGGCCTTTTACGTCTGGTGAACCCGGATGGGCCTATCTAGCGCGTCACGCGCCGGATTGAACCGGCTTCCTGAGGATTAGTCCATCTTCGGGGCGGGAACGGGAGAGCGCCATGCAGGATGCCGCCAATATCAGGCCGCTCACATCCCTCCGCTTCTTCGCGGCCATGTGGGTCGTGCTTTTCCACTACTGGCCCAAACTGGATGTCGGCTTCACCCCGACGCTGGTCGATAAGGGTTATCTGGGCGTGGAACTGTTCTTCACGCTGTCGGGCTTCATCCTCTGCCATGTCTATCTGACCGCCTTCGGAGAGGGTCGGTTCAGATACGGTGACTTCCTCTGGAACCGTCTGGCGCGGGTCTACCCGCTACACCTGGCCACTCTGCTGGGCATGATCGCCCTGGGCGTCGGCGCGGGCGCGGCGGGTTTCGCGGTCGACGCCGGCATCCTGAGCTGGGAGTCGCTGCCGGCCAACCTTCTACTTCTACAGGCCTGGGGCCTGGCGCCCGAGGCGGCGTTCAATCATCCGTCCTGGTCGATCTCGGCGGAGTGGTTCGCCTATCTGACCTTCCCCGTCTCGGCCTGGGCCGCCTGGAAGCTCCGGAGCCGGCCCTGGCTCTTCACCGGCCTCGTGGCGGCGGCGATCTCGGGGCTCTATGCGGCCTTCCAGCAGCTGTCGGGCTTCTCGCTGACCCAGGCGACGATCAACTGGGGCGTCCTGCGGATCGTGCCCTGCTTCCTGCTGGGGTGCGCCATGCACGCGCTATGGCGGTCAGGCGCGGTCCGCAACCTGACCGCGGCCGCTCTGGGCGCCGCATTTTGTGGCGCCGGCATGCTTATCGCGGCGGCGTCCGGGGCCCCGGACGTGGTCAGCGTCCTGGGCTTTGGAGGTCTCATCCTGTGCCTGGCCGGCATGGCCCAGCATGGTTCCGGCTTCGCCTCGCAACCCGCTTTCGTCTATCTCGGCGAGATCAGCTATTCGACCTACATGATCTGCGTTCCGTGGAAGATCATCTTTGTGAATGCGGCGGCGAAGGTCTTGAATCTACCGACTGAAAAGCTGCCGCTCGGCCTGTGGATAATCTTCCTGGTCGGTGTGATTCCACTGTCGGCCGCATCGTATCATCTCATCGAGAAACCGGCGCGTTCGCGCATGAAACTGTGGGCTGACTCATGGCGCGCGCGGCGACACGCCGCGGCGACAGCGTAAAAAGACTCTTTTCATTCGTGCGTGAGATGAGTATCCCCCTCAATTCCAGTACCACGGGGGAGCGCTCCTGATGCGTCAACGGACCAGAACCATCCTTGGTTCCCTGGCCGCCGCAACGGTGATCAGCCTTACGCCCACGGCTAACGCCATGGCGGATCTTTATTGGCAATGTGTGCCCTTCGCGCGCCTGCTGTCCGGCATCCAGATCTACGGCGACGCCCGTACCTGGTGGGGACAGGCAGGCGGCAAGTATGAGACTGGTCGTACGCCGCGCGCCGGCGCGGTCCTGACCTTCAAGCCGACCGGCCGTATGCAGCTCGGGCACGTGGCCGTCGTGACCAGCCTGGTCACCGACCGCGTGATACAGATCACCCACGCCAACTGGTCTCGCATCGGCGGCGCCCGCGGGCAGATTGAAACCGACGTGACCGTGATCGACGTGTCGCCGCTGGGCGACTGGTCGCTGGTCAAGGTCTGGTACGACCCGATCCGCGACCTCGGCACCTCGGTCTATCCGACCCATGGCTTCATCTATCAGAACGCCCAGGCCCAGCGCCTCGCCCAGACCGATCCGCGCTTCTGGTCGGCCCAGGGTGTGACCATGGCGCGCGCCGCCGCCAACCAGACCGCCGGCGGCATCGGTCCGCTGCCGTCGCCGCTGGGCGTGGTGAACCAGGCCGCCGACGCGACCGACCGGATCGCCGCCCTGATCGCGGCCGCCACCGGCCAGGGCCAGTCCGACCAGCAAGACTGACCCCCGGCGCATTGACGCCGGGCCCGGCCCGCGCCATTCCGGTCTCCTGACCGGGAGATACGCACGCCTATGCTCAGGGTGCTTCGCAGCGGAGACGGCGGTCTCCACGAGGTGGACGAAAGCGACCCCGACTGGACGCTGCCATCCGACACCGCCTGGCTCGATCTCGCCAATCCCACGCGCGCCGAGGAGATGGCCGCCGAAAAAGCGCTGGGCGTTCAGCTGCCGACCCGTGAGGAGATGGCCGAGATCGAGGTCTCGTCCCGACTTTACCAGGAAGACGGCGCGCATTTCATGACCGCCTTCGTGCTGGTCGGCGCCGATGGCGAGGATCCGGCCCTGGCGCCGATCACCTTCGTGCTGGCGGGCGGCAAGCTGGCCACCATCCGCTATGTCGAGCCTCGCGCCTTCGTCGCCTATATCGCCCAGGCGACGCGCGACGTTGACTTCTGCACCGGCGGCGCCAGCGCCTTTCTCGGGCTGCTGGACGCGGTGGTCGACCGGCTGGCCGACATTCTCGAGACCGCTTCCGTCGACGTCGACAAGATATCGGGCGAGATCTTCAGCCGGGATCGCAAGCGGGCCTTCAAGCCGATCCTGCGGCGGCTCGGCCGTAGCCAGGCGATCACGGCCAAGGCGCGCGGCAGCCTCGTAAGCCTGGCGCGCCTGGTCTCCTTTGCGTCGCTGGCCGAGGAGATCGCCAGCCTCAAGGACAACCGCGAGCGGCTGCGGTCGTTGCAGCGGGACATCCAGTCGCTGACCGATCACTCGGCCTATCTGACCGAGAACCTGACCTTCCTGCTCGACTCGGCCACCGCGCTCATCAACACCGATCAGAACGAGATCATGAAGGTGTTCTCGGTCTGGGCAGTGGTGCTGATGCCGCCGACCCTGATCGGATCGATCTACGGCATGAATTTCGAGCACATGCCCGAACTGCGCTGGGTCGGGGGGTATCCGCTGGCCCTTGCCGCCATGGTCGGGGCGATGGTGGTCGCCCTGTGGTGGTTCCGCAGGAAAGGCTGGCTCTGACGCCGCCGATCCCGATTTTCACACCTTCCATTAAGGCTGCCGCGGCGAAAGTACCCGGGTTCGGAAACCCGTCTCAATGCCCGCCGTCGCCGCTGCGCCAAGCCTGATCCGTCATCTCGACTTCAGCGCCGTAAAGGCCGCGCTGGAGGCGCATGCGCGCTATCTTGGCGGCAGGACCGGCGGCAAGCGCGCCAACCTGTCCTATGCCGACCTGTCCAACATGATGTTCGACGGGGTCGACCTGACCGAGGCCGAGCTCACCGGCGCCTGGTTCCACGGCGCGAGCCTGAAGGGCGCGGTGCTCAAGCGGGCGACGATGTTCGGCTGCGACCTGCGCGACGCCGACCTGAGAGATGCCGACCTGACCTCCGCCGATCTGCGCGGGGCATGCCTTCGAGGGGCCAACATGTCCGGCGCGAACCTTGCCGGCTGCGACCTTCGCGAAGGTCGCATCGCCATGCAGGGCTCCGGCAGCGGCTGGCGAATCCTCAAGCATGAGCGCCGGCCGGGCGAGCTGGACTACGCCGTGCTGGAAGGGGCGAACCTGGCGGGCGCCCAGCTTTCCGGCGCGCATGCCCTGGCCGCGGATTTCACGGACGCAAACCTGAACGGCGCCTGCCTGACCGGGGCGAAGCTGGTCAACGCCGTCCTCGACGGCGCCGATCTGTCGGGCGCGGACCTGTTCGGCAGCGATCTTTCGGGCGCCTCTTTGCGGCAAGCCGTTCTGGTCGGCGTGAACATGGACGACGCCAACTTCGACAAGGCCGACCTGACCGATGTCCTCAAGGCGCCACCCCCGATCATCTATGTCGACGACGTACCCATCCAGGAGCTGCTGCGCGAACACGAGCGCTTCTGCGAGTCCGATGGCGCGGAGGGCGCGGTGATGAAGGTGTCGCGCGTCGATTTCCGGGCGCTGCGACAGCTCCGCGGGCGACGGATGACAGGCCTTGCCGCGCCGCGATCCGTCTTCTTCGGGATGAATCTGACGGGGGCCGAACTTCAGGGCGCCGACCTCACCGGCGCCGATCTGCGCAGCACGATCCTGAAGGGCGCCGATCTGCGCGGCGCGAAGCTGGCGGGCGCCCAGTTGAACAAGGCCGACCTTCGCGACGCCAGGCTGGGCCCCCTGATGATCGCCGAGGGGCGATTCATCCGCACGGACCTGACCCGGGCCGTCCTCCGCGGTGCGGATCTGCGCGGCGCCCATGCACAGAAGGCTCGGTTCCTTGAGGCTGACCTGGACGGCGCCAGGCTTCAGGACGCCGATCTTCGTGACGCAGAACTTGAAGGCTGATCACCGGTTGCGTGCGAACGCTTTGCCCGATCGTCCCTGTGGGGCAGATTGCGCGCGCGTGACCGCCTGACGCCCTTCGCCGGAGTTGCCGCCATGATCGTTACCGATGAGATGCTGATCGCCTACCTTGGCGGCAAGCTGTCGGCGCCTGACCGGGCGGCGGTGGAGGCGGCGGTCGCCAGTGATCCGGCGGTCGCCGAGCGCCTGCGCCGCCATCGGGAGGTCGGCGCCATGATCCAGAACGCCATCACGTCTGGCGGTCGGAAGGCCAGGACCGCCGCGGCTGACAAGTCCGTCGCGCCCGTGGTCTCCCTGGCTGACGCCCGGCGGACCCGAGAGCCGCCGCCGAAGCCGCAGGTCAAGGCGCAGGCCGCCCGCAAGCCGCTTGACCCGAGGGTGGGGCTGATCGGTCTCGGCCTCGTCGCGGGGGTTCTGATCGGACTCTTCGCGCCGCGACCCACCAATGACCTGCTGGACGGAACGCTGCAGGCGCGCGGCGTCCTGGCCGCGACGCTGGAGCAGGGTCTGACGGCTGACCAGAAAGCCGGCGCGGCCGTTCGACTCCTGGGCACCTATCGCAGCGACGAAGGCGTCTGGTGCCGGGCCTTCACGGGCGAGAGCCGGATCTCCGGCATCGCCTGCCGCACGGGCGACGGATGGCGCCTGATGATGACCGAATTCGGCGCGCCTGCACGTTCGCCGGTGAAGGCCGCGGCCGTCGCCTCGCTGGGTCTCGGCGCGCCGGTCGACGCCGCCGCCGAGCGCAAGGCCCGGTCGGCGGCCTGGCGCTAAAGTCCGCGCCGGAGCGGCAGCAGATCCGGGAACACCGGGTCGCGCTTTTCCTGCCTGGCGGCGAATGTCTCGGCCATATGCGGACCGGAGAACATGCCGACCTGCCAAAGCGCGATGTAGTCCAGCGCGTCCTTGATGGTGTGGTCGCGGGCGTAGTTGATCATGACCTTGCTGCCGGCCACGGCCAGCGGCGACTTGCTGGCGATCTCGCGGGCGGTGGCCAGGGCGTGGGCGACGACGGCCTCATGCGTGTCGAACACCTCGTTGACCAGACCGATCTCCTTCGCCCGCTGGGCGGGAAGGCGGCCACCGGTGTAGGCCAGCTCGCGCACCCAGCCTTCGGGGATCAGCTTGCACAGGCGCGGGAAGGTGCCGACGTCTGCGGTCATGCCGATGTTGATCTCCATGATCGTGAAGAAGGCGTCGGCCGTGCAGTAGCGGATGTCGCAGGCGCTGGTGAAATCCACCGCCCCGCCGATGCAGCCGCCATGGATGGCGGCGATCACCGGCATACGCGCCTCATCCAGGCAGCTGAAGGTGTCCTGCAGATGGTGGACGTGCCGGCGGAAGCTCTCCCCGGCCACGTGGCGGTCCACCGGCGCGCCGTCGCGGTCGCCGACATTGGCGAACACCGACAGGTCCATGCCGGCGCAGAAGTGCTTGCCGGTCGAGGAAATGACGATGCAGCGCGCCCGGGCGTTGTCGTCGATGTCCTTCACGATGACCGGCAGTTCGCGCCAGAAATCCTTGTTCATGGTGTTCATCGCCTCTGGCCGCGTCATGCGGATGTGGGCGACGCCGGCCTCGATGGTGACCTCGAAGCAGTTCCACTGGGTGTCGGCGGCCGAGATGGCGGCGTGAGCAGTCATGATGTCCTCCCGTTTTGCACAGTGTCGCTCTTTGACGCGGGGAAAGCCAAGGCCCCCTAACAGAGGATGCGATCGGCGTCGGCGCCGTGGTCGAAGATCGCATGGACGCGATCGACATCACCGCCCGCCTCGTGGGCGCCTTCTACACCTTCGGCGGCATCATGGCGTTGAGGGCGCTGGCGATGGACTCGGTCCTTGACCAGGCCCTGGCCTCTCTCAGCCTCAGCGGCCCCGATGCAGACGACGTGCTCCGCCGGCGGATCCTCGCCGCCACTTCGGTTGTCACCGGCGTAAGCGGTTTGAGCCTCGTTCTCCTCAGCGGCTGGGCGGTCTGGCTGTTCCTGCTCAACCTCGGCCTCCAGGCGGGCTGGCTTGTCTTCGCCGCCCGACACTTTCCGCCGATGGACGAGTCAGAAGCCCTCGGCCGTCGACAGGTGGCAAATGCGGCGGTGATCTGGGCCGTGGCCACGGCGATGGTGTTCTGGCTTGGTGACCAAGGTCGCCTCGGGGCGCTGTCTGATCAGTGGCACATCGGCATCCTGGCGGTAGCTGCGCTGACCATGGCCGTCTGGGTCTTGCGGCAGCTGACCTGGAACCCCGGACCCAGGCCCGCCTTTGGCGAGGAGCCGGACGGCATGGCCGTCGTCCAGCCGCGTCCGGCCCGCGTGCGTCTGGTGCGCCGGTATGGCTATCAGCCTCTGCTCGACGCCGATTCGGGCTACCCCGTCGACATCTTCGAGCATCTCCCGGAGTCGCTCGCCGCGCGCCTGAGGACCTGGGAGAATGACTTCCACGACGCGGTCGACCCCTACGATCCCGATGCGGGCCCGGCCTTCAGCCCCGCTGAGGCCCTGGCCCACGATGAGGAGGGCGAGGCCATCGCCGAGGCCTTGCGGGCCGAGTTCGGCGACAGCAACGTCGAGGGGCCCCTGCACGAAGCCTGAGGCGCTCGCCCGGCGGAGCCCGGCCGACCGGGCCTTGCACAATTGCGTGAGGTCAACGCCGGACTCAGAGACTGACACGTACGAGAGCGCTCCCGCATACTAACCTGGTCGCTCGAACCCAACCTTGCTTCACAAGGAGAGAACGATGCGCCTCGCAGTTACAACCTCCGCAATTCTGGTCGCCGCCGCTGTCGCCATGCCCGGCGCGGCCCAGGCCCGGGGCATCTTCGGATGTGACGCCGACGGCGGGAAACAGGAGGGCGGCGCGGTCATCGGCGCCATCGTCGGCGGGTTCATCGGCAACAAGATCGCCAAGAACGAGCGTGGGCTGGGCACCGTGATCGGGGCCGGCATCGGCGCCGCCGCCGGCTCGGCGATCGGCTGCAAGATCCAGGAGAACGACCGCAAGAAGGCCGAGGCGGCTCTTGAGGAAGCGCTGCGCACCGGTCAGGCGACCAACTGGCGCAACCCGGAAACCGGTTCGCGCGGCGATGTCGCCGTGCAGCCCTGGAGCGCCTACGGCGAGGGCTATGGAGAGCCCTATCGCCTGCAGAGCGTCAGCTTCGCCCGCGGGGTCACGCCCCAGAGCGCATGGGAAGGCGGCGGCGGCTGGTGGACGACGTCGAACACGGTGAACCTTCGGGGTCGTCCGTCCGCCTCGGGTCCCATCGTCGGGAAGCTGGCGGGCGGACAGGACTTCCAGGTCCTGGCCAAGGTTCAGGGGCAGCCCTGGCTGCTGGTCGGTCAGAACGGCTACGCGACGGGCTACGTCTCGCAATCGGTGGTCCGGCCGCGCGGCGGCGACAGCGCAGACTGCCGGCGCATCGAACAAACCATCTACACCAAGAAGTATGGCGCCGAGCGCGAGCGCTATCGCGCCTGTCGCCAGGCGGGCGGCAGCTGGGATCTGACAAAGATCTAGCCCCCTCGACTCACGTGAGGGCAAGGCTCTAGGCAGGACGGATGACCCATGCCGCCCTGCCAGACGTCTCGCCCGCCCGCCGCCGAATGATCGCTGTTCCGGGCGGTCATATGGCGGCCATCGAGTTCGGCCCCGCCGATCGGCCGCTGGACATCCTGTTCCTGCATGCCAACGGCTTCAATGCCGCGACCTACCGGTCGATTCTCGCGCCGCTGGCGGACCGGCTTCGGATTCTGGCGATCGACCAGCGCGGCCACGGGCGCACGACATTGCCCGCGGCGCCGTTCGCCGAGAACGTCTGGCGCGGCTACAGTGATGACCTTCTGGCCCTGCTCGATGCGCTTGCCGAGACCCCGGCGGTGCTTTCAGGCCATTCCATGGGCGGCACGGCCTGCCTCCTGGCTGCCGCTGACCGACCAACCGCTGCCCGCAGGCTCGTGCTGTTCGATCCGGTGATCATCACGCCCGAACGCGCGGCCGCCCTCGGCGAGGACGGCATGAGGAGCTCCCCGCTGGCCTTGGGCGCCCTGAAGCGGCGGTCAACCTTCGCCGACCGGCAGGCGGCCTTCGAGGCCTACCGCGGTCGCGGCGCGTTCCGGACCTGGCCCGACGAGGCCCTGAGCGACTATCTCCTCGACGGGCTTGTCGAGGACGGCGCGGGGCAGATGCGCCTGGCCTGCGCGCCGCAATGGGAGAGCGCCAACTTCGCCACACCATCGCCGGACGCCGTCGGCGGCATCCCGCGAATCCGGGCGCCCGTGCGCATTCTCAAGGCCGAAGTGGGCTCCACCGCGCAGTTCGAGGTCCACGAGGCGATGGTGCTGGCCAGTGGCGCGACCATCGAGACCGTGCCTGGAACCAGTCACTTTCTGCCGATGGAACGGCCCGACCTGGTGCGCGAGGCGCTGCTGGCGGCGGCAGGTTAGCCTGGGGACCGGCTACCGTGTCCCTTGGAACATGGCTTCCTGTCCCCGACACCGGCCAGACGCTCGGGGACAGCCAAAGCCGTCCCCGCTAAAGCGCCAGTCCCGGAGTCGCCTGCGCCATCAGCCGCTCCCGCGCCGCCTCGGTGATCGGCACGATCTTGCGGGCGTCGAGATCGAAGGTGATGGCCACCGCCTGTGAAGTTCCCCAGGCCTTGCCGGTGGCCGGATCGATCATCCAGTGGACC
>JBIKTU010000220.1:0-4360 GCA_044347965.1 Caulobacter sp. | reverse complement strand
AGACGACATGGCTCATGTCCACGCCGCCCTGCATGATCAGGTCCTCGACCAGCCAGCCCAGGTCGTTGACCGGCAGGGCCGTGACCACCGTCGAGCGCTTGCCCCAGCATTTGCGCATGGCGCGCGCGACATTGTACTCGCCGCCGCCCTCCCAGACCTGGAAGGAGCGGGCGTTGCGCACCCGGCCGAAGCCCGGGTCGAAGCGCAGCATCACCTCGCCGAAGGAGGCGCAGTCCCAGCGGGTCTCGCTGGCGGGGCGAATGGTCAGGACATTGTCAGTCGTCACGTCAGGTCTCGCTACGGATGCTCGAGATGAGGTCCACGGTCTTGCGCACCCGCGCCTCGATCCCTTTCCAGTCGCCCGCCTTGAGCAGGTCGTTCGTGATCAGCTTGCTGCCCATGCCGGCAGCGACGATGCCGGCGCCGAACCATTCGCGCAGGCTCTTCTCGTCGGGGTCGACGCCGCCGGTGGGCATGATCCGGGTCCAGGGCATCGGCCCCAGCACGTTCTTGACGAAGGTCGGGCCGCCGACGCTCTCGCCCGGGAAGACCTTGACGATCTCGCAGCCCAGCTCCTGGGCGTAGGAGATCTCCGACGCCGAGCCGCAGCCCGGGCTGTAGGGGATCATGCGCCGATTGCAGACCTTCGCCACATCGGCGTTGAGGATCGGGCCGACGACGAACTTCGCGCCGTTGGCGATGTAGATGCCGGCGGTCGGGGCGTCGACGATGCTGCCCACGCCCATGATCACGCTCGGGTCAGCCTTGGCGAAATGACGGGCGACATCGAGGAAGACGTGGGCCGCGAAGTCGCCGCGGTTGGTGAACTCGATGCATTTCGCCCCGCCGTTGGCGCAGGCCTGGATGACATTGACGCAGGTCTCGACATCCGGGTGGTAGAAGACGGGGATGACCCCCTGCCCCATCATCGCGGTCAGGACGGTCATGCGGTCGTGGGCCATGTCGGCGTCTCCTGGAGCGGTCCGGTTCGAAGGATCGGCCTCGACCGGGGCTCCCCAAGCTTAAGCGAGTTCGGGATGCGGGCCACGGCGCGACGGCTGCCCCGGCATCACACTGTGGTCACCTGGGGCCCCGTCCGTCGTGACGAAAAAACGGGGGCCGGGCAAGCCCGGCCCCCAGTCCGCGCAAGAGAGGAAAACCTAGAAGGTGTACTTGAGGCCGAAGTAGTAGGACGTTCCGGTGTGGTGGTAGACCGAGGTCGACTGACGGCTGTCGTCGCCCACCCATTGCTGGTTGAACTCGTCGGTCAGGTTCAGCGCCTCGAAGGTCATCGAGATCTGGTCGTTGACCTTGTAGGAGCTGGCGAAGTCGAGGTTGAAGGTGTCCTTCTTGCCCTCGAGCAGGTTGGCGTTGCGGCCGGGGACGTTCTGCAGGTAGCCCTCGCGGTAGGACGCCGAGATACGGGCGCTCAGGCGATCATCCTCGTAGTAGAGGGTGGCGTTGTAGGCCGTCGGCGACAGGTTCACGAGGTCGTCGGAGACGACCAGGGTGCACAGCGCGTTGTTGCAGTAGTCGATCTCGGACTTGACCTGGGTGTAGTTGGCCTGGATGCCGAACCGGTCGAACGGCGCCGGCAGGAACGAGAACGGCTGCTGGTAGCTGATCTCGAAACCTTCCAGCGGGCCGCCTTCGGTGTTCACGGCGCTGGTCAGCTGGAACACCTGGGTCGGGGTGCAGGCGCCGATGCAGAGGGCCGGCGCGAAGGCGCTGGGGTTCAGCAGGGTCAGCTGCTGGTACTGCAGGTCCTGGCGGATGATCTGGATGTAGGTGTCGATGTCCTTCTTGAAGAAGGCGACCGACAGCAGCGATTCAGGCGCTAAGTACCATTCGAAGCTGAGGTCGTAGGTCTTGGCCTGGAAGGGCTCCAGCTTCACGTTGCCGATCGTGGCGGTGAAGTTGGGGCCGCTGGCCGCCAGCGAGGTGGTCGGGACCAGGTAGTTGGTGCCGGCCAGGCCGTTGCCGATCTGCGGCCGCGCCATCACTTCCGCCGCGCCGAAGCGGACGATGAAGTTGTCGGTCGCGTTCACCGAGAGGTTAAACGACGGCAGGAAGTTGTCGTAGTCGTTGTAGCCGTCGACCTTGGTGCCGCCGCCCGTCGAGCTGTAGCCCTCGGCGTAGAGCTTGGTGTTCACCTGGCGGAAGCCGACGTTGCCGCGGTAGTCGAGGCCGAACAGCGTGGAGTCGAAGTCCAGCTGCATATAGTAGCCGCGATCCTCTTCACGGATGAAGCGGTTGGAGCCGCGGGCGTTGCCGTTGGTGATGCTGGTCAGGCGGAAGTCGCCGCCCGGCACGCCGGTGTCGCAGTTGCAGTAGATGTTGAACAGGCCGGCGATGGCGTTGAGGTTCGGGATCAGCCACGCGGTGTCGTTGCCGGCGGGCTGGCCCAGGTTCTTGCCGAAGCCGGTGAGCAGGGTCGAGATGTTGGCCACGGTGACGCCGACCGGCAGGGCCGGAACAACGGTTTCGTCGGCGCGGCGCGCCTCGAACGAGTCGGACTCGTAGGTCTTGTAGTTGTAGCCGAACTTCAGATTGAAGGTGTCGTTCAGACGCCAGTCGAAGTCGAACTGCAGGGCCTCGAAGACGTTCTCCACACCACCTGGCCGGATACGGATTTCCGAACGCGGCACGGTCGTGCCGGTCTGGCGCCATTGCCAGTTGGCCGGGTTGGTGACGTCGAAGCCGTAGTTGATCCGCGGCGTGTCGGCGTTTCCGCTGAAGTCGTACGAGAAGCCGTCGGTGTCCTGGCGGTCGAGCGTGACCGTGGTCTGGATCGGGTTGACGAAGTCAGACACCGCGCGGCCGACGAAGGCCTTCATGCTGAAGTCGTCGCTGAAATCGTGCTCGATGGTGAAGGTGTGCTGGGTGAAGGTGGTTTCCAGCTCGTCGTAGCGCTGCTCGCTGCGGATATCGACGTCGTCGAAGACTCCCGAGATCAGCATGCCGTTCGCCGACGCCGCCGAGACGATGTCGATCTGCGGCTTGCCGCCGTTTGACGCCGTCCGGCTGAACGACAGCGACTCAAGGAAGTTCTCGGTCCGCGTCGCGTCCAGGTTCGAGTAGAGGAAGTCGTAGCTGATCGTGGTCGAATCCCACGGCCGGTACTGGATCGCGCCGGTGAAGCCCGTGCGCTTCTGCTCGTGGATCAGCTGGCCGTAGCGCGGCAGGCGCGGGTGGAACAGGTTGGCCGCGTTCGGCGCGCCGCCCGGCAGGGCCGCCGGGTTCTGGAAGCCGCCGTTGTCGCTGGCCCGCTCCCAGCGCACGGCGCTGAAGCCCTCTTCCAGCAGGTTGCGCTCGCTGTAGGCCAGCGAGCCGAGGATGCCGACCTTACCGTCGAAGAAGGTGTTGCTGTAGAGCAGGGCGACCCGCGGATCCCACTCTTCGGAGAGGTCGTTGTAGCCGTACTGGACCGAGCCGCCGAGCTTCATGCCCTTGAAGTCGAACGGGCGCGTGGTGCGCAGATCGACCGTGGCGCCGAGCGAGCCTTCCTCGACCTCGGCCGACTGGGTCTTGCGGACCGTCACGCTGTTGAACAGCTCGGAGGCGAAGACGTTGAAGTCGAAGCCCCGGCCGCGGTTGGCGCCGCCCGAGCTGTCGGTGCCGCCGGCGGTCGCCTGGGCTTCCATGCCGTTGATGCGGGTGCGGGTGAAGTCCGGGCCCAGGCCGCGCACCGTCATGGTGCGGCCTTCGCCGGCGTCACGGTCGATCGAGACGCCCGGGATGCGCTGGATGGCTTCGACCAGGTTGGAGTCCGGGAAGTCGGCGATGTCCTCGGCCTTGATCGAGTCGACGATCGCCGTCTCCTCGCGCTTGGCCGCCAGGGCGCTGGCCAGGCTTCCCCGGAAGCCGGTGACCACGATCTCCTCGACCTCGGTGGCGGCCGTGTCCTGGGCCTGGGCGGCTCCCGCCGCGAACAGGCTGGCGGCGATGACCGCCATCGACGCGCCGAAGCGCAGACGGTTACGACGCGAAAGATGGACCTTCGTCACGACTATAGCCTCCCCTTTTTTGGCGCGCCCGGCGATCTGGATCGCCGCCGGATTGATTATCGCCAGTCAGGCCCTGCCGCGCACCGTGG
Organism: Caulobacter sp.; assembly: GCA_044347965.1. Taxonomy (GTDB): domain Bacteria; phylum Pseudomonadota; class Alphaproteobacteria; order Caulobacterales; family Caulobacteraceae; genus Caulobacter. The sequence goes on along the minus strand of JBIKTU010000220.1, from coordinate 264 downwards.
TCAAGGCCCGGTGACACCGGTGTCATTGACGAGTGAATCGCGTTTGACACCGGTATCATCAACAGAGATACCGTAAGTCCACCGTGGCTGACAAGACATGTTCTGCCACGGCGCGGTCACTTTCCCGCCTCAGGCGAACAGGACAGCCCGCATCTGGCGTGTTCGGGAGGATTCCTTGCTCTACAAGACTTTGCTGATCGGAGCCGCGGTCCTCTCCGCCGGCGCCTCGTCCGAACCGGCGGAGCAACCCACAGCCTTTCCCGG
>JBIKTU010000218.1:0-4393 GCA_044347965.1 Caulobacter sp. | reverse complement strand
CGGCGACGGACCAGCACAACCGCGCCGAAGATCAGGCTGCCGGCAAGGCCGAGCAGCAACAGGCCAAAGACGATCAGCCTGGGCCGCTGCTTGCCCATTGCATTGTCCATCAGCTGGTTCTGCGTGGTGTAGCCCTCGGGCAGGGGCTGGACGCCGACCCGGGCCTCGTAGGCGGCGTAATCGGCCAGCATCTGCCGGAAGAGCGCCGGCTCGGCCGTGGCCAGATCCTTCGTTTCGCCCGGATCCTTCGCCAGATCGTAAAGCCGCCACTGGCCGTCGCCGACCGGAGGCATGTCGCGGACGATCTTGTGGTTGCCGCGGAACAGGGCCGCGTTGCCGGAAACCTCGATCCCGACCGCATCATCCGGACCGTAGGTCTCCCGGGCCGCTCCGGTCATCACGGGCAGCAGGCTGCGGCCGTCCATCGTCATCGCGTCCGGCTGGTTCCTCGCGCCCACCAGGTCCACGAGCGTCGGCGTGACGTCGGTGACAAAGGCCGCCGAACTCACCCTTGTGCCGGCCGGGACCCCCGGACCCGAGACGATCAGCGGTACGCGGATGCCGCCCTGGGAGGTGTAGAACTTGTAGCGGGCGCTGGGCGCCGACAGGGCCAGGGCCCACTCGCGGCCGATGAAGGCCAGGCTGCCCTTCTCGCCCAACCCGTTCAGCGTCCAGCGGTAGCCGTTGAGCATCATCCAGAGGTTCATGCCGGGCGCATGGACCGGGTCGCTGGGCTCGGGCCCGTTGTCGGAGGTGATCACGAACAGGGTGTTCTCGAGCTCGCCACGCGCCTGCAAGTGGGCCATCAGCCCGCCGATCGCGGCGTCCATCGCCTCCAGCATGCCGGAGTAGGCCTCCATGCTGCGGGCATAGATGGCCTTCTCCCGGGCGGTCAGCTGGTCCCAGCGGCGGGCATCGTCGGGCATGCCGAGGACGGCGGCGTCGGCCGGGATCAGGCCGAGCGCCTTCGCCCGCGCCGCGCGGTCCTCGCGCAGCTTCTCCCAGCCGGCGTCGAACCGCCCCTTGTAGCGGTCCGTGTACGCCTCCGGCGCCTGGACCGGTATGTGGACGGCTTGAAAGGCGAGGTAGGCGTAGAAGGGCTGCGCGCCGGCCGGGCGCTCGTCGATGTAGCCCTTCAGCCGGTCGACCATCATGTCCGAGGAGTAGTAGCTGTCCGGCATCTTCGCCGGCTTGCCGTCCTCGAACCACGGCGCGGTGTCGTAGTAGGGCATGTAGGACCTGGGGCCCCAGTTGTCGGCGCCCGAGGCGTCCAGCGCCAGGGAGCGGTCGAAGCCGTTCTCGTTGGGCAGGGCGCCGGGGCCATTGCCCAGGTGCCACTTGCCGACCATCAGGGTGCGATAACCTTCGGCCTTCAGCCGGCGGGCGAGGGTCCAGACGCCGGGCGCGAACTGCAGGCCGTAGCCGGGCTTGTCCTTCTGCGAGGGCGGCAGGATCTCCTCGATCGTCGCCACGCCCGCGCGGTGGTTGTCGACCCCGGTCAGCAGCATGGCCCGAGACGGCGAACACAGCGGCGAGGAGTGGTAGGCGGTGAACATCGCGCCGCCTTTGGCCAGCCGGTCGATGTTGGGCGTCCGCGCCTCGCCGCCGAAGGCCCCGAAGTCCATCAGGGCGGCGTCGTCGACGACGATCATCACGATGTTTGGCCGCTTTGGCGGGGGCGCTCGCTCGGCGCGTACGGCCGCGACCGGCGCCATGGCCACAAGGGCCGCCATCGAAAGACTGATCAGGGACCGCAAGGTCCGGACCGGTATCGCGCGCATGTGGCCTCCCCGAGGCTCGCGGGCGTCTCGGCGCGCCCGTAAGTTACTCAAGAGTAACTCAAGCTGCGGCGCTGTCAAACCGGGCTGCCTAGTTCGAGAACTGCTCGGCGATCCGGAAGGCGGCCGGGAGGATCAGCACCCCCATCAGACAGGGGAAGATAAACAGGATCAGCGGGATCATCAGCTTGGCCGGCAGGGCCATGGCCTTTTCCTCGGCCCGCAGCATCCGCTTGGACCGCATGTCGTCGGAGAAGACGGTCAGGGTCTCGCCCAGGCTGGTGCCCATCTCCTCCGACTGTCGCAGCATGGTGGCCAGGGAGCGGGCGTCGTCGATGCCCACCCGCTCGGCGAACGCGCCCCAGGCGTCCTTTCGGGCGCGGCCGGCCCGCAGCTCAAGGGTCAGGAACTTCAGGTGCTCGGCCAGGTGCGGGTAGCGGCGGACCATCTCCTCGCCGACCCGGCTGACGGCGGCGTCCAGCGACAGGCCGGCCTCGACCGAGGCGACCAGCAGATCAAGCAGGTCTGGAAAGCCCTCGATGTACTCGAGCTCCAGCTTGCGACGCCGGGCCTTCACCACCTGTTCGGGACCCATGATCGCCGCGACCGCGAACACCGCGGCGACGCAGATGGCCAGCATGCCGCCGCCGCCGTTCAGGGCCCAGGGCACGGTGAACATCGTGGCCACCACCGCCAGCGCCAGGGCGGCCGCCTTGGCGCCGAGGTAGAAGGCCACGGCCTCGCGGTTGAGCCAGCCGGCCTGGACCAGCATGGCCCGGATCGTCGACAGCTGGGCCGGGTCCTGGATCGCCATGCGGTCGCCCAGGCGCTTGACGCCGCTGACCACGCCGGCCACGGCGGCGGAGCTGCTGTCGGGACGGCCGGAGACGACGGTGTTGCCGGCCAGCCGAGCCCGCCGCCGGACTCCGATCCGCACCTCGCGCACGCCCAGCAGGGCGACGCCGCCGACGCCCAGGGTGATCAGGGCGACGGCTGTCCAGGTCAGGAGGGTCTGGAGCTGCAGGAGGTCCATGGCGTCAGATCCGCATGTCGATCATGCGGCGCATGACCAGATTGCCGAGGAACATCCAGCCGCCCAGGCCCATCAGGCCGTACTGGATGAACTTCTCGTGGATGACGTCGCCGTAGAACTGAGGGCTCGCGAAGGCGAGGATGCCCATGACCGCGAAGGGCGCCGAGGTCAGGATGATGGCCGAGGCCCGGCCCTCGCTAGAGGCCGCCTTGATCTTCATCCGCATCTTGCCGCGCTCGCGCACCGCCTTGGCGTTCATCTTCAGCAGGCCGGTCAGGTTGCCGCCGGCCCGCTCCTGCAGACGGATGGTGGCCGCGAACAGGTCGACGTCGGGGTGGCGGCAGCGGTCGGCCAGGCGCCCGACGCCCTGCTCCAGCGTGGCGCCGTAGGCGATCTCGTCGGCCAGCATGCCGAACTCGCTGCCCAGCGGGTCGGGCATCTCCCGGCCGACCAGGCCCACGGCCGTCGGCACCGGGTGCCCGGCCTCCAGGCTGCGGACGATGATCTCCAGCGCGTTGGGAAGCTGGGCGCCGATGCCCTTGGCCCGGGCGCCGGCCTTGATCTTCAGCCAGACGAAGGGCAGGCCGAGGCCGATGACCGGAGCCGCCGCCAGGCCGAACGCCCAGCTCTTGGCCAGCAGGAAGACGCCGAAGAAGGCGCCGATGGCGAGACCCAGCGCATAGGCGGCCCAGCGGCGCGGCTGGTAGGTCGCGCCCGAGCGGATCACCAGGTCGGAGAACCAGCGGACCATGATCCGGCTGTCGCCCTTGTCGTCCAGGCCACGCTGCTTGCGGAGCTCAAGGATCAGGGCCTCCAGCGAGCCGGCGGCCTCGGCCACCGCGAGGCGCCTGTTCACCTTGCGCCTTGCGCCGGCGACGGTCACCAGCCCCCAGACCGCCTGGCCCGCCGCGAACACCGCCGCGAAGATCAGGATCAGGAAGACGATGCGCGGGTCGACGCTGTCCATCCGCATCGACCTCCTACAAGGCTCGCTGGGGATCGAAGTTGGCCGGGTCGTAGTGGATGCCCCGGCGGGTCATCTCGTCCAGGCATTTGGGGCGCAGACCGGTGGCGCGGAACTCGCCATGGACCGTGCCGTCCGGATCGGTCCGTGTACGGCGGAAGACGAAGATGTCCTGCATCTGAACGACATTGCCTTCCATGCCGGTGATCTCGGTGACGTTCATCACCTTCCGCTTGCCGTCCGATAGTCGCATCACCTGGACCACCATGCCGACCGCCGCCGCGATCTGGCCGCGTACGGCCTCGTTGGACAGGTTCATGCCGCCCATGGCCACCATCTGCTCCAGACGGGTGATGGCCTCGCGCGGATTGTTGGCGTGAATGGTGGCCATCGAGCCCTCGTGGCCGGTGTTCATGGCCTGGAGCATGTCGAAGGACTCCTCGCCCCGGACCTCGCCCAGGATGACGCGGTCGGGCCTCATCCGCAGGGCGTTCTTGACCAGCTCGCGCTGACGGATCTCGCCCTTGCCCTCGATGTTGGGCGGGCGGGTCTCCATGCGCACCACGTGCGGCTGCTGCAGCTGCAGCTCGGCGGCGTCCTCGATGGTGATCAGGCGCT
>JBIKTU010000217.1:0-4406 GCA_044347965.1 Caulobacter sp. | reverse complement strand
TCGCTCATCAGGAACATGTTGTCCCAGGCGCGCAGGGCGCTGCCCGCGAACGGCCCCTTCGGATCGAGCTCCTCGCTGAACAGCCGGGCGCGAACCGCCGGATCCCGCAGCTGCGCCACCCGCTCGACGAGCGGCAGATGGGCGATGGCCTTGTAGGTCTCGTGCTGGCTGAACGGGTTGAGGGTCAGCTCCAGCCCGAACAGCACCCCGACCGGGCGGCCGGCGACCTGGGCCTTCATCGGCAGACCGTCGTCATTGGCCTCGGTCAGGGCGGCCAGCAGGATCTTCCAGCTGTCGGGTCCCTTTGGGCTCTGGGCGAGACTGAAGCTCAGCGGACGGCCGCTCTTCTCGACCAGCCGCCGGAACATGGCGAACTCCTCGGCCGGCTGCTGGAAGTCGGAGACGAACTGCAGCACGCCCTTGCCGGCCGCCTTCAGCCCCAGCGCGATGCCTTCCAGCTCATCCTCGCCGGCCGTCAGGGTCGGGGTCGGCTGCCCGTCGCTGGTGCGGTGGTTGAGGGTGCGTGAGGTGGAAAAGCCCAGGGCCCCGGCCTCGACCGCGCCCTTGGCGATCACCGCCATCCGCGCGATGTCTTCGCGCGTCGCAGGCTCGCGGTTGGCGCCCCGCTCGCCCATCACATAGACCCGCAGCGCCGCGTGCGGCAGCTGGGCGGCGATGTCGATGTCGAACGACCGGCCTGACAGGCTGTCGAGGTATTCGGGGAAACTCTCCCAGTTCCACGGCAGGCCCTGGGTCAGAACCGGGAAGGGAATGTCCTCGACCCCCTCCATCAGCCGGATCAGCCGGTCGTGATCTTCCGGCTTGCAGGGGGCGAAGCCGACGCCGCAGTTGCCCATCACCGCCGTCGTGACCCCGTGCCAGGACGAAGGCTGCATCCGCTCGTCCCAGGTCGCCTGGCCGTCATAGTGGGTGTGGATGTCGACAAAGCCCGGGGTGACGATGCGGCCGGTCGCGTCGATCTCCTGTGCGCCGCCCGGCAGGTTCGGCGCCACGGCGGCGATCAGGCCGTCCCTGACTCCGACATCGGCCGCGTAGGGCGCGCCGCCCGAGCCGTCGATGACGGTTCCGCCCCGGATCACCAGATCGAACGCGTGCTCGGCCATGCCATCACTCCCTGATCGTGCTTCTTATCGTTGATCAGGATCGTCCCGCCGGGTGACGCGCAGGTCAAGGCATGCTGCGCCTATTTCGACTCCACGGCCACCAGTCGTCGGCAATCGGCGGGCAGACAGCCGGCCGGGCTGGCGATCGTCGACTTCACGTACAGAACGCCCATCGGCCGGCCGCGCGCCTTGGCGTCGAGCGCGATGCGCAGCACCGGATCGAGCAGTCGGTCGCTACTCTCCATGGCGAACATCCGCGGGGCGTCGGCGCCGGCCAGCCCCCCGCACTTCACCACCAGCCGGTCACGCAGCAAGGCCACGCTGGCCACCGCGCAGTCCGTCCAGGCCCCGCCCTCCGGCGCGTCCTGGGCGACGGCGGGCGTGGAGAGGGCCGACGCTGCGGCGATGGCGAGGATCAGAGTGCGCATGAAGAGGGAGTCTCCCGGAGGTCAGCACGAAGAAAGCCAGCGGCGGACCCGAATGGCAAGCAGCGCTCCAGGAACCCCTCCCCCAGGTTGACGCGCGCGTGATCTTTTCCTTGCGGCAGGGTTCGCCTAGGGTGCGGCGCACCATTCGAACGAGTGTTTGAGACAAAAGGGAAAACGCCAGATGCGTGAAGCCGTCATCGTGTCCTACGCCCGCACCGGCCTCGCCAAGGCGGGCCGCGGCGGATTTAACGTCACCCCGCCCATGAGCATGGCCGCCCACGCCATCAAGCATGCGGTCGCCAAGTCGGGCGTCGACCCGGCCGACATCGAGGACTGCTACCTGGGCAACAACGCCCACGGCGCAGCCAACATCGGTCGCCTGGCGGCCCTGCTCGCCGGCATGCCGGTGACCACCGGCGGCGTGACCATCAACCGCTTCTGCTCCTCGGGCCTGCAGGCCATCGCCATGGCCGCCAACTACGTGCGCGCCGACGGCGCTGATTGCGTTGTGGCCGGCGGCGTGGAGAGCATCTCCATCCCGAGCGGCGGCATGGGCGGGGCCGGCACGGTTGATCCGAAGCTGATGGACATCGCCCCGGCGATCTTCATGGCCATGATCGACACCGCCGACATCGTGGCCAAGCGCTACGGCCTGAGCCGTGAGTACCAGGACGAGTACAGCCTCGAATCCCAGCGCCGCACGGCCGCGGCCCAGGCCTCGGGCAAGTTCGCGGACGAGATCGTCCCGATGGCCACCAAGATGAAGCTGGTCAACAAGGAGACCAAGGAAGAGACCCTGGTCGACTATGTGGTCGACAAGGACGAGTGCAACCGCGCCGACACCACCCTGGAAGGCCTGGCCAAACTGGCCCCTGTGAAGGGCGAAGGCAACTTCGTCACCGCCGGCAACGCCAGCCAGCTGTCGGACGGCGCCGCCGCCGTGGTGGTGATGGAAGCCAAGGAAGCCGAACGCCGCGGTCTCGAGCCGCTGGGCCGTTTCGTGAGCTGGGCCGCCGCCGGCTGCGAGCCTGACGAAATGGGCATCGGCCCGGTGTTCGCCGTGCCTCGCCTGCTCGCCCGCCAGGGCCTGAAAGTCGACGACATCGACCTGTGGGAACTGAACGAGGCCTTCGCGTCGCAGTGCCTCTACAGCCGCGACAAGCTGGGCATCGATCCGGCCAAGTACAACGTCAACGGCGGCTCGATCTCGATCGGCCACCCCTTCGGCATGACCGGCGCGCGCTGCACCGGCCACCTGCTGCAGGAAGGCCGTCGTCGCGGCGCCAAGTGGGGCGTGGTGACCATGTGCATCGGCGGCGGCCAAGGCGGCGCCGGCCTGTTCGAGATCTACTAGGCCCAGACAGGCGATCCGGCCCCGGGCTTTGCAGCCCGGGCCGGGTAAGTCCCTGAACGTACTGCAGCGAGGCAGGATGGACCGGAGGGTTCGTCCTGCCTTTGCTTTGCGCGAGCCTCCGGCCTTGGCGGTTCATTAACCCGCCGGGCGCAAGCTTCGCGCATCGACTCCAGGGGAGCCTCCGCCATGGCGGTCAAGGCCGTCTTCGCCATCGCCGCCGCCGCGGCTGTCGCCATCGCCCTGTTGCTGCCCGTGCCGGGCCAGCAGTCGCAGGCGAAGGTGTCCCGGATCCAGACGGTCGCGGTCGGTCAGGGGTAGGCTCTCCCCAGCGACAGACACCCCGGCGTCTGTCCCGATCTGCCCGCTATCGGTTCACTGTCATCCCGGCCGCAGGGCGAAGCCCGGAGCGCCGGGACCCAGCAGTGGTCGAACGGCATCGGCTGGGTCCCGGATCGCCTGCGGCGTCCGGGATGACAGGAAAGCTACGCCCCTTCTTTCGGCTCGGCGCTCAGCGGGAAGGCGCAGCCCTTGAAGACGACGTCGCCTTCCCGAAGCTCGGCCGTGTAATCGTACTTGAGGTCGCTCATGCCGTCGCTGCAGGGCGCCTTGCTCACCACGAGAACGACCGGCGTGGTCCCGGCCTGGGCGGTCCAGGTGGCGGTGGTCCCGGACGTCCCCAGCGCGGCGTTGGTGGCCACGACCTCAGGCGGCTCGGGCCGGGTGATGGTGATCGTCGTCCCCTTCACATCGGCGCGCCAGAACGGCTCGGTTCCCCGGGCGCCGAAATCGACGGCGTAGTCGCTCGCCGGTTCAGCCGGCGCAGCCGGGGCCTCGGCGGGCGCGTCGGCGGGCGGCGGCGCATCGGCGCCCCCGGGCGCCTCCTGCGCGCAGGCGGCGAGAATCAGGGTGGACAGGGCGGCGGTGAGCAGGACAGCGGTGCGGGACATTGGGGCGCTTCTCCTCGAATGGTCGCGGGCAGGTTAGACTCGTTTCGCGATGAGTCGGAATCCTCCCCTCGGTTTCCTGGAATTCTTCGCCGGAGGGGGCATGGCCCGGCTCGGGCTGGGCGAGGCGTGGTCGTGCCTGTACGCCAACGACTTCGACGCGGTGAAGGCGGCGACCTACCGCGCCAACCACGCCGACGCCGCAGAGCACTTCCGCCAGGGCGACGTCTGGGCGGTTCAACCCGCCGACCTGCCCGGCCGCGCCGACCTGGCCTGGGCCTCCAGCCCCTGTCAGGACTTCAGCCTCGCCGGAACGCGGGCCGGGCTGACGGGCGGTCGGTCATCGGCCTTCTTCGGCTTCTGGCGACTGGTCGAGGCGCTGAACAGCCAGGGCCGCGCCCCGCGCGCCATCGTCATCGAGAACGTCGTCGGACTCTTCACCTCGAACGGTGGCAAGGACTTCGAAGCCCTGTGCGCGGCGTTGGCCGGTCAGGGTTACCGCTTCGGGGCGCTGGAGGTCGACGCGTCCGCCTTCACGCCGCAGAGCCGGCCCCGC
>JBIKTU010000215.1:0-4420 GCA_044347965.1 Caulobacter sp. | reverse complement strand
CGGCCATGGAGGCGTTGCGGGCGACCGCGGCGTCCGGGGCCGGCGACATGGGCGCGCCGTCCGGCAGGCGGATGGCGAACTCCTCGATCTCCGATCCCGAGGACAGCAGCACCGCACGGTGCATCGCGTTCTCGAGCTCGCGGACATTGCCCGGCCAGCGATGGGTGACCAGACGGCGGCGGGCCTCGGCCGACAGCGGCCGTTCAGGCATGCCGTTGGCGACGGCGTACTTCTTCACGAAGTGCTCCGACAAGGCGATGATATCGCCCGGCCGTTCGCGAAGGGACGGCAGTCGCAGGTTCACGACGTTCAGGCGGTAGAGCAGGTCCTCGCGGAACACGCCGTCCTTCACCGCCTGGGCGAGGTCGCGGTTGGAGGTGGCGATGACGCGGATGTCGACCTTCACCGGCTTGCCGCCGCCGACGCGATCAATCTCGCGTTCCTGCAGCGCACGCAGCAGCTTGGCCTGCAGGCGGGCGTCCATCTCGCTGATTTCGTCCAGAAGCAGGGTGCCGCCGCTGGCTTCCTCGAACTTGCCGATGCGGCGGGCGACCGCGCCGGTGAACGCGCCCTTCTCGTGGCCGAACAGTTCGCTTTCGAGCAGGTTCTCGGGAATGGCCGCGCAGTTGACGCTGATGAACGGCTTGTTGGCGCGGCGCGACCGGGTGTGGACGTAACGGGCCATCACCTCCTTGCCGACGCCGCTTTCGCCGGTGATGAGGATCGAGGCGTCGGACGGCGCGATCTGGTCGGCCAGCTTGATGACCACCTCCATGATCGGGTCGCGGGCGATCATCGGACGGTTGTCGTCGCCGATCGCCGCCAGCACCGCGGCGATCAGGTCCGCTTCCGGCGGCAGGGGGATGAACTCCTTGGCCCCGGCGCGGATGGCGTCTCCCGCCCGCTTGGGGTCGGCCGCAACGCCGCAGGCCACCACCGGCACCCGGATGCGCTCGGCCTCATTGGTGGCGATCAGCCCGGCGATGTCGAGGTCGTAGTCGACCATCAGGAGGTCCGCGCCCTGCCCGGCGCGCAACGCCTGGGTGGCGGCCTCGACCGTCTCCACATGCGACACCTTGGCGCCGGCCTGCATCGCCATCTTCACGGCGAGGGACAGCTGTCCGTTCAAACGTCCGACGACCAGAAGCCGCATCGGTAATCTCCCTGCTACACGCCCGCCGATCAGGCGTTCGTGTCGCCGTCCTTGATGATTTCGGTCATGGTCACGCCCAGGCGGTCATCGACGACGACCACCTCGCCCCGGGCGACCAGGCGGTTGTTCACATAGATGTCGATGGCCTCGCCGACCTTCCGGTCCAGCTCCAGCACGCTGCCCTGGCCCAGGTGCAGCAGCTGCGCCACCGACAGGCTGGCCCGGCCCAGCACTGCGGAGATATGCACGGGAACGTCGAACACCGGCGCAAGGTCGGCGGCGGTCTTGTCGCCCATGGCGACCACCATATCGGTGGCCAGGCCCTCCTCCGGGGCGAACTCGTCGAGCGTGAGATTGGTCTCGTCAGACATCGTCGGTCTCGCTGGCGGAAAGAAGGGGTTCGGCGTGGAGACCCTCGGCGGCTAGGGCCGCGTCGAGGGCGGCCGCGACGCGGGTGGCGGCGTCCTGCGGATCGAAGGCGGCCTTGCCGTCCCCCCAGTCCAGAACGAAGGCGGCGGGCAGCATGCCGGGCTCGGCGCGGGCGAGGATCTGACCTTCGAAGCCAACCGCCTCGGCGGTGTGGTCGAGGACCAGTTGAAGCCGCTCCTGCAGCTCGGGCGCGACGCGGACGATCAGCCTGGGCTGGGCTTCAAGCTCGCGGGCCAGGGCCTCGAGCGCCGCGGCCAGCGGCGCTTCGGGAAAGCGGTCCAGGGCGGCATCGGCGATGCGGCGCGCCGCCGCGAGCGCCAGGTTGGCGGAGTCGACCCGGTGGCCATGGGCGACGCCCTGCAGCGCGCCCAGGGCGGCGCGGGCAGCGCGTGCGATGTCGGCCAGGGCGTCGGCGGCCCTGGCCTCGGCCTCGGCGACGGCCGAGCGCTCACCTTCGGCATAGCCTGCGGAACGAGCAGCCTCGACCTCCTCGGCGGAGTAATGCTTGCGCCTAACCGGCGACTGATAGGTGATCGAGCCGGCGTCGTCGAAGACGGTGTCGAAAGCGAAGGGACGGGGGGCGGGGGAGGTCATCAGTAGATCAACTCGTCATCGCCGCCGGACCCGGCCAGAATGATCTCGCCCTTGGCCGCCAGGTCCTTGGCGGCCTGAACCATGGCCATCTGGGCCTGATCGACATCGCGCAGGCGCACCGGGCCCATGCTCTCCATTTCATCGCGCATGATCTTCGACGCGCGTTCGGACATGTTGGAGAAGAACATCTCGCGCAGGGCGTCGGACGAACCCTTGAGCGCCAGGGCCAGCTTGTCCTTCTCGACCGCGCGCAGCAGCGTCTGAACGCCGCCGGGATCGAGCTTGCCCAGGTCCTCGAAGACGAACATAAGCGCCCGGATGCGCTCGGCGCTCTCGCGGTTCCGCTCTTCCAGCGCGGCGATGAAGCGTGACTCGGTCTGGCGGTCAAAGTTGTTGAAGATCTCCGCCATCATCTCGTGGCTGTCGCGCTTGGAGGTGCGCGCCAGGTTGGACATGAACTCGTTGCGCAGCGTCTGCTCGATCTTGTCGAGAATCTCGCGCTGCACGGGCTCCATGCGCAGCATCCGCTGAACGCATTCCAGGGCGAAGTCCTCGGGCAGGGCCGCCAGCACGCGTGAGGCGTGATCGCCCTTGATCTTGCTGAGCACCACCGCGACCGTCTGCGGGTACTCGTTCTTCAGGTAGTTAGCGAGCACCGCCTCGTTCACGTTACCCAGCTTGTCCCACATGGTGCGACCCGCCGGACCGCGGATCTCCTCCATTAGGGAGTCTACCTTGTCGGGCGGCAGGAAGCTTTGCAGCAGGCGCTGGGTCTGCTCGAAGCTGCCCATGATGGCGCCGCTGGAGGACATGCCCGAAACGAACTCCACGAGCAGTTCCTCGACCGCGGACGAGGAGACGTTGCCCAGCGAGGCCATGGCCTGGGAGACCTCCTTGATCTCCTCCTCGTCGAGCGCCTCCCAGATCGCGGTGTGGTCTTCGCCCAGCGCCAGCAGCACCACGGCGGCCTTCTCCGGCCCGCTCAGCTTGCTGGAATCGACGATGGCCTTGTTTTTCCGGCTCATCCTGCTTCGCTCCTGAAGGAGCTTCGCAGGACAAGTCCTGTCGGGGCTTGCCCGCCGAAGCCTCGGCGAAGGCGGGAGCTACGCAGGACAAGTCCTGTCACGGCTTGAGTCACGCGGGGGAGGCCCTGGCCTCCGAAGCCTTGGCGAAGGAGGCTCATGTCGTTTCGTGCAGCCAGGTGCGGAGGATCGAGACCGACTCGTCGGGGTGCCTGTCTACGAAGTCGGCCACCCGCTTTACCGACGACGCCCGGACCTGGCCCTCGATCCGGGCGATGTCGATCCGCTGGTCGAGGTCAGGGCCCGGCAGCGCCAGAGCATCGCCGGTGTTGGGGTCGACCGGAATCTCGTACTGAGCTCCGTCAGGCGTCGTGACAAGCCGGGTCGCCTGCACGCCACCGCCCGCGGCTCCGGCCAATGCCGGCAGGCCGGCTCGGCCGCCGCCGCCCAGCGCCAGGCTCTTGAGCAGCGGGCGCACGCCGAAGATCATGATCAGGACAGCGACGATGCCGAGCACGGCCAGTTCGACTGCCCGCATGATGTCGTTCTTGTCGAAGCTGGCCAGCAGGCCGGTCTCGCCGCCCGTCGTGTCGACCGCCTCCCGCGCGAACCGGACGTTTGTGACCTTCACAGTGTCGCCGCGTGCGGTGTCGTAGCCGACGGCGGCCTTCACCAGCTCGTCCAGGCGCTGGAGCTCCTCGGCGGAGCGGGGCGTATAGGCGCCCGGCTTGCCGTCGGCGCCGGGGGCGGTGACGCCGTCAACGGCGACGGCGACGGAGATCTTCTTGATCGCGCCCGGCTCGCGCACCTCGGTGCGGGTCTTGTTGCTGATTTCGTAGTTGGTTGTCGACTCGTTGCGCCCGCTTGTCGAGCCGGTCCCGCCGGCCCCGCCGGCCCCGCCGGCCACGGGCGCGCCGGGAATGTTGCCCGCCGCGGTCACCCCGCCGGCGGCATTCGCATCGGCTTCCTGCGCGCTCTCCTCGCCGGTCTGCTCGGAGCGGATCACCTGGCCGTCGGGATCATAGGTGGTTTCCTGCTCGGTCACCCGGGCCATGTCGATGTCGGCGCTGACCTCGACGCGGGACCGACCGACCCCGACGACGCCCTCGACCAGCTCCTTGATCCGCGCGGCGAGCTTGCGTTCGACCTCAGTCCTGCGGTCATCGGCCAGCTTGCTGGTCATCGACGAACCGCCGACCGAGAGCGTCTTTCCGTGCTGGTC
>JBIKTU010000214.1:0-4427 GCA_044347965.1 Caulobacter sp. | reverse complement strand
CCGAAGGCCGGCAGAAGCTCACCGTGCTGCGGGCGCTCGACAAGCTCGACCGGCTTGGCCGCGACGGGGTCCGCGATCTGCTCGGCAAGGGCCGGCTGGACGAGTCGGGGGCCTTCACCCCGGGCGCGGAGCTGTCGCCGACCGCCGCCGGACTGGTGCTCGACTTCCTCGACATGGCCGTGGCCGGGGCGCCGCTGGACCAGCTGGCCGCCGCGCCGTTCGCCCAGGCGGACGCCGCCCTCGAAGGCTTCCGCGAGCTGGAGGCCATCATCACCGCGCTCAAGGGCCTCGGCATCGACGACACCCAGGCCCTCTTCGATCCCTCGATCGTGCGCGGGCTGGAATACTACACCGGCGCGGTGTTCGAGGCCGACCTGCTGATCGAGACGCCCGACGAGAAGGGCAATCCCGTCCGCTTCGGCTCCATCGGCGGCGGCGGGCGCTACGACGACCTGGTCGCGCGGTTCACCGGCGAGCGGACCCCGGCGACGGGCTTCTCGTTCGGCGTGTCGCGTCTGGCGGCGGCGCTGAAGGCGGCCGGACGCGAGGCGGCGGGCGAGGGGCGCGGGCCGGTGGTCATCATCGCCTTCGACCAGGCCCGCATGGCCGACTACTTCGCCGTGGCGGGCGAGCTGCGGAACGCCGGCATCGCCGCCGAGGTCTATCTGGGAACCTCCGGCATGCGGCCGCAGATGAAGTATGCGGACCGTCGCCTCGCGCCCGCCGCCGTGATCATCGGCGAGGACGAGTTCGCCGCCGGCACCGCCACGGTCAAGGACCTCGACCTCGGCCGCGACCTGTCCAAGGGCGTTACCGACAACCCGGGCCGATCTGGTGGCCACGGTCCGCAAGATCGTCGAGGCCGCGCAATGAGGCTGGAGCCCGCTGTTCCCCAGGCGGCGCTGGCCGCTATCCGCGCCCCGTTCGCGCAGGCCGGCGCCACGCCGGTCGAGGCGCCGGTGCTGCTGCCGCTGGCCCTGCTGCTCGATCTGTCGGGCGAGGCCATGCGCCCGCGCCTGTTCGTGGTCCAGGCCGAGGGCGGCGAGGAGCTGGCCCTGCGGCCGGACTTCACCATCCCCGTGGCCCGCGCCCACATCGACAGCGGCGCGGCGCAGGGTCGCTACGCCTATGAGGGCAAGGCCTTCCGCGCTGCCCCGGCCGGCTCGCAGCGGGCCGAGGAGTTCCTGCAGATCGGCGTCGAGCTGTTCGGCAACGGCGATCCGGCCGTCTCGGACGCCGAGGTCGCGGCCCTCGCCTGGAGCTCGGCGGCGGCGGGCGGTCGAGACGACCTGACCCTGACCTTCGGCGACATCGCGCTGTTCGGCGCCTTCATCGACAGCCTGGCCCTGGCGCCGGCGCTGGCGGCGCGGCTGAAGCGCCTGTTCACCCGGCCGCGCCTGCTGGCCGCCGAGCTCGATCGCGCCGACGCCGGCGAGACGGGCGAGCGCATCGTCAATCCGCTGGAAGGCGTCCCGGACGGGCAGGGCCCGGAGGCGCTGCGCCAGCTCTGGGCCATCGCCGGCATCGAGCCGGTCGGGACCCGGCCGCCGGAGGAGATTGTCCGCCGTCTGGCTGACCGCGCCGAGGCCTCGCGCACGCCCAGCCTGTCGCCGGCAGAGGCGGCCGCCGTGCGCGGTTTCCTCGCCGTCTCCGGGTCGCCCGAGGCGGCGCTTGCGGAGATCCGGGGGCTGGCCGGTCCGTCGACGGCGGCGCTCGATGCGGCCACGGACGGCTGGGCGCGGCGGCTGGCCGGGCTGGCCGAGCGCGGTGTTCCCGCCGACCGCCTGACCTTCGCCGCCGCCTTTGGCCGGGCCTTCGGCTACTACGACGGCGCCCTGTTCGAGGTGCGCAGCGCGGCGCTGGGCGACGAGCGCCCGGTCGCCGCCGGCGGTCGGTACGACGGCCTGCCGGCCCGGCTCGGCGCGGCCACGACGCTCGGCGCGGTGGGCTGCATGGTCCGTCCGGCGCGAGCCTTCGCGGGAGGCATGGAATGAGCGGTCCCCTTATTCTGGCCATCCCCTCGAAGGGGCGGCTCAAGGAACAGGTCGACGCCTGGCTGGCCGACGCCGGCCTGCCGCTGTCGGCCCCGTCCGGCGGGCGCGGCTACACCGCCCGCATCGCCGCCCTGCCGTCGGTCGAGGTGCGGCTGCTGTCAGCCTCCGATATCGCCTCGGCGCTGGACAGCGGCGAGGTCCACCTGGGCGTCACCGGCGAGGACCTGCTGCGCGAGCAGATCGCCGACCTCGACAATCGGGTCGCCCTGCTGCGGTCGCTGGGCTTCGGCCGCGCCGACCTGATCGTCGCCGTGCCGCGCGGCTGGCTGGACGTCGACAGCATGGCCGACCTGGAGGAGGTGGCGCACCTGCACCTGGTTCGCACCGGCCGCCGCCTGCGGGTGGCGACCAAGTACATCGCCCAGACCCGCGCCTTCTTCGCCAGGAACGGCGTGGCCGACTATCGCATCGTCGAGTCCGGCGGCGCCACCGAGGGGGCTCCCGCCTCCGGCGCGGCGGAGATCATCGTCGACATCACCACCACCGGCGCGACCCTGGCCGCCAACCACCTGAAGATCCTGGGCGACGGCGTCATTCTCAAGAGCCAGGCGCGGCTGGCGGCCTCGCTGACCGCCGACTGGGACGCCGGACGGCTGGCCGTGGTGCGCCAGCTGCTGGGCGTGGTCGAGGCCCGGGCGCGGGCGCGGAGCAGCGTCATGCTGGTCTGGCCCGCCGAGCAGGACGCCGGAGCCCGCGCAGCGCTCGCCGGACTGGTCGAGGCCGGGGCAAGGCCCCGCGCCAACGGCCTGCTGCTGCGGGAGGGCGATCTGCTGGCCGCCCAGGCGGCGCTGGCCGCGGCCGGTGTCGGTCCCGTCGCCGCGACTCGCCCCGAGCACCTGTTCGAGCCGGTATCCGAGGCTGCCGAGTCGCTGGCTGCTCGCGTGACGGCGTAAATTTGACAGTAGAGTCAAATTCGTGCCGGCGGCGAGCGTCCTTTTGACGGGTGTTCCAAGAAAAAACCTGTTTTGCGAACTTTCGACGCAATTTCTTGCGCGGAAGCGGCCCCGGCTTGCTTGACAGCGAAACGGATATGCCGTCTTTTGACGGTGCGCGAGACACAAGAACCCCAGAGAGTTCTGGTCTCACGGCGTTTCGGGGAGGAAACGCCCGCTTGGATCGAGTGATCGAGGAAAAAGCTGAGCCCGCCGCGATTATCCCCCGCGGCGGGCTCGGTCCTTTTCGGGACGGTCGCCAAAAGCTGACTCTACCGTCAAAAATTTGATCGAGCGTGTTGCGTGCTTCGACACGCGCCTTTCGGCGCCGCTCAGCATGACGTGGGTGGGCAGCCTTCAATCGACGTCATCCTGAGCAGCCCGCACAGCGGGCGTGTCGAAGGACGCACCGACGCACGAGACCGCTAAATGACCGCTGACCCCCACGACCCCACGCCCGCCGAGAGCGACACCGACCGGTTCGTGGTCATCACCGGCTGTTCCGGCGGCGGCAAGTCGACGTTGCTGGCCGAGCTGGCGCGGCGCGGGTTCACCGTTGTGCCCGAGGCCGGGCGGCGGATCGTGCGCGAGCAGGACTGGACCGGCGGCGACGCGCTGCCGTGGACAGCGCCCGTGCGGTTCGCCGAACTGGCGGTGTCGCGGTGCGTCGAGAGCCTGATCCGCATGGGGGCCGAGCCGGGCCCGGTCTTCTTCGACCGAACTCCGGTCGACCAGCTGGCCGGGCTTGAGCGACTGGGCCTGCCGGTTCCGGCGACGGTCGCCGGCGCCGCGGCGCGCTGCCGCTACAACAGGACGGTGTTTGTCGCCCCGCCCTGGCCGGAGATCTTCACCTCCGACCGGGAACGCCGCCACGGGCTGGAAGCGGCGCTGGCCGAGTACGGCCCGCTGCGGGCTGCCTACGAACGGCTGGGCTACCGGCTGGTCGACCTGCCCAAGACAGGGGTCGAGGCGCGGGCGGATTTCATGCTGGCGCGGCTCCGATAGCAGAAGGGGCGATCCTCGCGGACCGCCCCTCCCGATCGTTCAGGATGCGCGTCAGCCCTACCAGATGCGGGCGCGGTCCGACGGCTTGACGTACATGGCGTCGCCTTCCTTGACGTCGAAGGCGTCGTACCAGGCGTCGATGTTGCGCACGGTGCCATAGGCCCGGAAGTAGGGCGGCGAGTGCGGGCCGGTGGTGACCTGCTGCTTCATGGCTTCGTCACGGGCCTTGGCGCGCCAGATCTGGGCGAAGCCGAGGAAGAACCGCTGATCGCCGGTGAAGCCGTCGATGATCGGCGCCGGCTTGCCGCCCAGGGACAGGTGATAGGCGTCCAGCGCGATCAGCAGCCCGCCGAGGTCGCCGATGTTCTCGCCCATGGTGAGGTCGCCGTTGAGCTTGAAACCTTCCAGCGGCTCAAAGGCGCCGTACATGGCGCCC
>JBIKTU010000213.1:0-4434 GCA_044347965.1 Caulobacter sp. | reverse complement strand
TGGCCGCCGATGTCGAATTCCTCGCCGTCGTTCATACGACGGAAGCTGTCGGGCAGCTGGTAGATGGCCTTGCCGAAGCCGCCGAAGCGGGTGCGGTAGTTCTCGATGGCGTCCTCGTCCCAGCCGGCGGCCTTGTAGAAGTTCAAGCCGTCCTCGGGCGCCTCGCGGCCGGTATCGGCCACCAGCATCCGGCACTGCAGATACTCCAGGCGCGTCATCCACAGCCGGCACTGGAACTTGCGGGTCATCCAGCCGGCAAGGCCGATGTGGTCGGGATGGAGGTGGGTGACGATCACCCGGGTGATCGGCTTGCCCTCCAGCCCTTCCTTGAAGGCCGTGCGCCAGGCCTGGGCCGTCTCGCGGGTCTGCAGGCCGGTGTCGACGACCGCCCACCCCTCGCCGTCGGCGATGGCCCAGACGTTGATGAACTGCAGCGGCCCGCCGAGCGGCATCCGCAGCCATTTCACGCCGGGCGCAACCTCACGCACGTCTCCGTTTCCGACCTCGGGGCCGGATTCAAAGGGGTAGTCCAGTTTCGGACGCCGAACCTCGGTCGCCGAGTCTTCCATGCCATCCCGCAACTTGCTGCTCTCCCGGTGAATGACTCCATCATCGGCCGTTCAGCGCCTGGCCGCAATTAGGACGCTGCGTAAGGGCATCTTGACCCTGAAATGAAGCACGCGTTTAAGTCCCCGCGAGGAAACACCCCAGGAGTTACAGACGATGCGGTTCATCGGAATCGGCCTAGCGGCGGCGCTGTCGCTGGCAGTCATGGCGCCCGCCGCCGTGATGTCCGCCCCCAAGAAGCCGGCCGCGGTCGCGGCTGACGGCCTTGATCCCAAGGCCATGGCGGCCGGGATGGCGGCTGTTCCCGCCCTGCTGACCCAGAGCGGCGTCGGCTGCACCCTGGACCAGGCGCGTCTGATCGGCGAGGACAAGAAGTCCGGCCAGAGCTACTATGAGTTCTCCTGTTCTGTCGGCGTCGGTGGCGTTATCGTCGGCAAGAAGGACGGCACGGTGCCCGCCTATTACAACTGCCTCGAAACCAACAAGCCGCAGGCCGACGGCAAGCCCAGCTCGCTGTTCTGCAAGCTGCCCGGCAACGCCGATCCCAAGGCGCAGCTGGCGCCCTTCGTCGCCAAGACCCCGGTCGCCTGCCCGATCGTCAACGCCCGCGCGATCGGCTCCAGCCCGTCCGCCACCTACTTCGAGGTCGGTTGCGCCGACGGCTCGGGCTTCATCCTTGTGACCTCCGCGCCGATGTCGCTGGACAAGGATGTCAAGATGAACACCTGCCTGGCCTATGCGCCCGGCGGCAACATCTCCTGCGAGCTGACCACGCCCGAGGCCCAGCTGGGCCTGGTCGACACGCTGATGGCCTCGAGCGGCAAGAGCTGCGCGGTGACCGACAAGCGCTACGTCCTGACCACCATCAACCTGTCGACCTACTACGAAGTCGCCTGTGGCGACGGCAAGGGCTACGTCCTCGAGCGCAACGCCGCCGGCGCCCTGGCCCGCACCATCGACTGCGCCAACGCCCCCTCCGGCGCCGAATGCACCCTGACCGACGCCCGGGAAGCCAAGACCGAACAGGCCGGCCTCTACAGCCGCCTCGCCACCCAGGCCGGCTTCCAGTGCACCGTCTCCAAGTACGCCCTGTTCCCGTCCAAGCCGCGCGAGGAAGTGGTCGAGCTGCAGTGCTCGAACCGTCCGGATGGCGGCGTGGCGGTGTTCGACGCCAACGGCAAGGGCAGGGTCAACAACTGCGTGCTGGCGATGCTGGACGGCTACAAGTGCTCGTTCTCGCCACAGTCGGCCGCGTTCCCGGCCGTGACCGCCGACCTGAAGGCGATGGGCAAGTCGACCTGCACCGTCTCCGAAGCCCGCCCGATCGGCCGCACCGCCACCGGCGAGGGCTATCTGGAAGTCGGCTGCTCCGACGGCCTGCCCGGCTGGGTGCTGGTCTACGCCGGCGGCTCCAACCAGCCCAAGGAAGTCCTCTCCTGCAAGCAGGCCGCCGGCGTCGGCGGCGGCTGCAAGATCGCCAACAACATCCGCAGCTGATCCGTCAGTCGCGCAGAACTGAAGAGCCCCGCCGGAGCGATCCGGCGGGGCTTTTTCATTTCGGGGACAACCCGCTTCGCCTATGCACCCGTCCCGTCTCCCCGGCGAAGGCCGGGGTCCACGAGTCAAGCGCCGGTGTGGGCCGCATGGGTCCCGGCCTTCGCCGGGAACACGGATTTAACGAACCTAAAGCGCCGCCTCGATGAACCGCGGGCCGGTCTGGTTCATCGCTCGCTCGAAGGCCTCGTCGAAGGCCTCGGGCGTCGAGACCCGCTCGGCGGGCAGGCCAAGTCCGCCGGCCAGGCTGACCCAGTCGATGCGCGGGTTGCCGAGATCCAGCAGCCTGCTGGCCGCGGGGCCCGGGTTGCCGGCGCCGGTGCGGCCCATCTCGATGTTGAGGATCCGGTAGGCGTGGTTGGCGAAGACCACCGTGGTCACGTCCAGCTGCTCGCGGGCGATCGTCCACAGGCCCTGGACCGTGTACATGGCCGCGCCGTCGCCGTTCAGGCTCAGCACCTTGCGGTCCGGACAGGCGACGGCCGCGCCGATGGCCAGCGGGATGCCCTGGCCGATGGCGCCGCCGGTCAGGCACAGCCAGTCGTGCGGCCGGGCCGTCTTCGTCGACTGCCAGACCGGCAGGCCGGCGGTCACGGCGTCGTCGCTGACGATGGCGTTGTCGGGCATGTGGCGGGCGATGGAGGCGCCGATGCTGTAGGGGTTGAACGGCCCCTGGGGCATGTCTGGCAGCTTCAGTCCCTCGACGGGCGACGCTTCGGGCGCGCCGAGCGCGTCGGCCAGGGCCGCCAGGGCGGCGGGGCCGTCAGCCTCGCGACCGCACAGGCTCGTCACGGCGCAGCCCTCGGGGACCAGCAGGCTGGGCCGGTCGGGATAGGCGAAGAAGGCGACCGGCTCGGTGGTCTCGACCAGCACGATGAGGTCGACGCCCTCGAGGTCGGCCAGGGCCATCTCGCCGAAGTACATCATCTTGTCGGGCGCGAACCGGCCGGCGCCGCGCGAAATGCGGGCGATGAAGGTGTCGGTCAGGACTCGCACCCCGGCGGCGGCGATCCGGCCGGCCTGGCGCACCCCGGCGTCCAGGCAGGTCGAGCCGCCCATCAGGATGACCGGCTTCTTCGCGGCCTTGATGCGGGCGGCGGTCGCCTCGACCACGCCGGCGGAGGCCGTGACGCGGACCGGGCGCTCCAGCACCGGCCCCTTCACCGAGGTCTCAGACCAGGCGCTGTCGGCCGGCAGGATCAGGCTGGCGCAGCCGCCCGGCGCGCCGAAGCTGGCGCGGACGGCCTCGGCGGCCATCGGGCCCACCGAATCGGGGGTGTCCGCCGACTTGACCCACAGCGAGTTGGGCGCGGCCCAGCCGGCGATGTCGCTGTTCAGCGGGGCGTCGTACTGGCGGTGATAGGTGGCGTGATCGCCGATGACATTGACCACCGGCGTGCCCGCGCGGCGGGCGTTGTGCAGGTTGGCCCCGCCGTTGGCGTAGCCGGCCCCCAGGTGCAGCAGGGTGCAGGCCGGCGTGCCGGTCATCCGACCCCAGCCGTCGGCCGCCCCCGTCGCCACGCCCTCGAACAGGCACAGCACCGAGCGCATGCGCGGCTCACGGTCGAGCGCGGAGACGAACTGCATCTCGCTGGTGCCGGGGTTGGCGAAACAGGCGGTGACGCCGTTGTCGGCCAGCGTCGTGATCAGGGCGTCGGCGCCGTTCATGGGTTGTCCCTTCCCTATTGTCCCCTAGGCCGTACCCTCCGTCGCGGGGACGACTCAAGGGGGAGAGCGAACATGGACCGGCGCTTCACGCTGCCGAATCTGGTGCTGGCGGCGTCGGTCGTGGCCGGCGTCAGCTATATCGCCAGCTGGCAGCTGGACCTGTCGCAGGCCGCCAGCCTGACCTGGAAGGGCCTGGGCGTCGGGCTGCTGGCGGTCTACGCCGCGCTGCGGGCGAAGGACCTGAACGGCTGGCTGATCGCGGCGGTGATGGCGCTGGGCTGTGCGGGCGACGTGCTGCTGGGCATCCAGTTCATCGTCGGCGCCGTGGCCTTCCTGATCGGCCATGCGGTCGCCATCGTCCTCTACCTGCGCAACCGGCGGCAGCTGATCCAGCGCAGCCAGCTGGCGCTCGCTGTCCTGCTCGTCCCGGCGACGGTGTTCATCGCCTTCATGCTGCCGGACGACCGGGCCGGCGCGCCGGGCGTGGCCTTCTACACACTCGGCCTGTCGCTGATGGCCGCGACCGCCTGGACCAGCCGCTTCCCGCGCTTCACCGTCGGCATCGGCGCGCTGCTGTTCCTGGTCAGCGACCTGGTGATCTTCGCCAAGATGGGCTTCCTGCCGGAGACCTTCCTGACCGGCCTG
>JBIKTU010000212.1:0-4447 GCA_044347965.1 Caulobacter sp. | reverse complement strand
GCGATGCACCGTGCGGTGCTGCTGTCCTCGGGATCGGAGATCGAGGAGTTCGCCATCCGCCTGCCGGACGGCGCGCCCATGTCGCCGGCCCCGGACGCCGCGGTCGCCCGCAACGCCTCCATGGCCGCCGAGGCCGCCAGCCGCTCCTTCGTCGGCCAGACGGTGGCCCAGGTCGAGCAGCAGCTGATCCTCGACACCCTGAGCCACTGCATCGGCAACCGGACCCATGCCGCCACCATCCTGGGCATCTCGATCCGCACCCTGCGCAACAAGCTGAAGGAATACTCCGAGGCCGGCGTCGCCGTGCCGGCCCCGCAGGCCGGCATCGGCAACGCCGCCTGAACCTTCGCGTCGGAGTAATCCATGGCTGACACCAGCATAGCCGGCGCCTCCAACCGCCCCAGCGCCCGCGAGGTCTGGGGGTGGGTGGCGCGTGGCGAGGTCGGCCTGGCGATCGGCATCGTCGGCATCATCGTCCTGCTGATCCTGCCGATCCCGCCGTTCATTCTGGATATTCTGCTGACGGTCTCGATCGGCAGTTCGATCCTGATCCTGATGACGGCGCTGCTGATCAAGAAGCCGCTCGAGTTCACCGCCTTCCCGACGGTGCTGCTGGTCACCACCCTCTTCCGGCTGGGCCTCAACCTCGCGTCCACCCGCCTGATCCTCAGCCACGGCCACGAGGGCGCCCACGGCGCCGGCGACGTGATCAAGGCGTTCGGCGACCTGATGATGGGCGGCAGCTTCATCATCGGCCTGATCGTCTTCGCCATCCTGGTGCTGGTGAACTTCGTCGTCGTCACCAAGGGCTCGGGCCGGATCGCCGAAGTCGCGGCCCGCTTCAGCCTCGACGCCATGCCCGGCAAGCAGATGGCCATCGACTCCGACCTCTCGTCGGGCCTGATCGACCAGGAACAGGCCAAGCTTCGCCGCAAGGAGCTGGAGCAGGAGTCGACCTTCTTCGGGGCCATGGACGGCGCCAGCAAGTTCGTGAAGGGCGACGCCATCGCCGGCCTCGTGATCGTCGGCATCAACATCATCGGCGGCATGCTGATCGGCATCCTGCAGCACGACATGGAAGCCGGCGCGGCCGCCGAGACCTACACCCTGATGACGGTCGGCGACGGCCTGGTCAGCCAGATCCCGGCCCTGATCATCTCCATCGCCGCCGGCCTGCTGGTCTCCAAGGCCGGCGTCGAGGGCGCCGCCGACAAGGCCCTGGTCGCGCAGCTTGCCATGAACCCGCTCAGCCTGGGCATGGTCTCGGCGACCTCCGGCGTGCTGGCCTTCATCCCGGGCATGCCGATCATTCCGTTCCTGGCGGTGGCGGTCGGCGCCGGCCTGCTGGCCTGGCATCGGTCACACCCGGTCCCGGAGCTGGCGCCCGCCCTCGACCTCGCCGCCGCGCCGCTCGAGCAGGAAGAGGAGCCGATCAGCGCCTCCCTGGCCATCGACGACATCAAGATCGAGCTGGGCTACGGCCTGCTGGCCCTGATCAACGACCTGGACGGTCGCAAGCTGACCGATCAGATCCGCGCCCTGCGCAAGACCCTGGCCGCCGACTACGGCTTCGTCATGCCGCCGGTCCGCATCCTGGACAACATGCGCCTGGCCACCCAGGGCTACGCCATCCGCATCAAGGAGATGGAGTGCGGCGCCGGCGAGGTCCGCATCGGCTCGCTGATGGCCATGGATCCGCGCGGCGGACAGGTCGAGCTGCCCGGCGATCATGTCCGGGAGCCCGCCTTCGGCCTGCCGGCCACCTGGATCGACGACAGCCTGAAGGAAGAGGCGACCTTCCGCGGCTACACCATCGTCGACCCGGCCACGGTGCTGACCACGCACCTGACCGAGATCCTCAAGGACAACATGGCCGACCTGCTGTCCTTCGCCGAGGTCCAGAAGCTGCTGAAGGACCTGGTGGTCGACCAGAAGAAGCTGGCCGACGACGTCATCCCGTCCATCGTCACCGGCACCACTTTCCAGCGCGTGCTGCAGGCGCTGCTGCGCGAGCGCGTCTCCATCCGCGACCTGCAGGCCATCCTCGAGGGCGTGGCCGAGGCCGCGCCGCACACCACCTCGATCACCTCGCTGGTCGAGTCGGTCCGCGCCAAGCTCGGCCGACAGTTGTGCTGGGCCAACCGCGGCGACGACGGCGCACTGCCGATCGTCACCCTGTCGCCCGACTGGGAAGTGGCCTTCTCGGAAGCGCTGGTCGGCAATGGCGAGGAGAAGCAGCTCGCCATGGCGCCCAGCCGGCTGCAGGAGTTCATCCGCGGCGTCCGTGAGGCCTTCGAACGCGCCGCGCTCGCCGGCGACAGCCCCGTCCTGCTGACCAGCCCGCTGGCCCGCCCCTACGTCCGCCAGATCATCGAGCGCTTCCGCGGCCAGACCGTCGTGATGAGCCAGAACGAGATCCACCCCAGGGCGCGGCTGCGGACGGTGGGGCAGGTTTAGATTCGCCAGTCCTCCCCACATCGTGGGGAGGGGGACCATGCGGAGCATGGTGGAGGGGTTGAGCCGCCAGTCGGCGATTGGCGCCCCAAGGCCTTCTCCGGAAACGCTTGCGCTACCCCTCCACCGCTCTCCGAGCGGTCCCCCTCCCCGCGAGCGGGGAGGACTGCCTGACCACTTGATCGCGTACTCAAGCTCTGCCAGTCTCTTGATTGACCAATCAAGAGGGGCCCTTCGCCGTGGAACCGACCCGCGAGCGCATCCTGTTCGCCGCGCTGAAGCTCTTCTCGGAGAAGGGCTACCTGTCGACTTCCGTCGCCGACATCCTGCGCGAGGCCGGGGCCAATTCCGGCAGCCTCTACCACTTCTACCCGACCAAGCAGGACGTGTTGCTGGCGGTGCTGGAGATGTACCGCGACGGCATCTATCCGATGCTGCTGGCCCCGGCCTGGGAAGGCGTGGACGATCCCTTAGAACGTGTGTTCGCGCTGCTGGGCGCCTACCGCGAGATGCTGCGCGCGACCGACTGCCTCTACGGCTGCCCGATCGGCTCCATCGCCCTGGAATTGCACGAGCCCGACCCGCCGGTGCGCGAGCTGCTGTCGGTGAACTTCGACGGCTGGGTCAAGCATGTGAAGGGCTGCCTGGACCAGGCGAAGCATCGCCTGCCGACGGGTACGGACACCCGGGCGCTGGCCGTGTTCGTCCTGACCACCATGGAGGGCGGGGTGATGCAGTCACGCACCCACCGCACGCTGGAGGCCTTCGACGCCTCGGTCGCGGGCCTGCGGGCCTACATCACGCTGCTTGAGGCTGCGGCCGGTCGACCTGCCGCGCAACAGCAACAGGAAACCGGCACATGAAACGCCTGCTCGCCACCCTGGCCGGGGCCGCCGCCCTGTCCCTGTCCGTCGCCCAGGCCGCCGAGCCGGCGAAGTTCCCCGACTGGCGTCAGTACAGGGACGTGACCAACAGCTCGTTCGTCGAGGCCGATGGCGACCGCGTGCTGCAGCTGTCCATCGTCGTGGCGGCCTCGCCCGCCCAGGTCTGGGACGCCTTCACCACGGCCGAGGGCTACCGCGCCTGGGTCGCCCCGGTGTCGGCGGTCGACCTGCGCATCGGCGGCGACATCGAGTCCAGCTATGACCCGAACGCCAAGATCGGCGGCCCGGACAACATCAGGAACCGCATTGTCGCCTATGTGCCCCAGCGGCTGCTGTCGTTCCGAAATGTCCAGGCGCCGAAGGCCCTGCCGCATCGTGAGCTGTTCGGGGAGGTCGTCACCACGCTGGAGATCGAGGACCTGGGCGCCGGCCGCTCCCGCGTCAGCCTGACCGCCGTCGGCTACGGCCCGGGCGAAGGCTTCGACGTCCTCTACCGCCACTTCGAGTGGGGCAACGCCTACTCGCTCAACGAACTGAAGAAGCGCTTCGAGACCGGCCCCATCGACTGGGCCGCCCTCTTCGAACGCCAGAAAGCCGCGGCCGCCTCGGCCACGGTTACAGGGGGAACGACCAGATGAACCAACGGGCCTTGATCGTCGCGACCGTCATCGGGACGGCCGCGCAGATGGCGATGGTCTTCGCCGGACATTTCATCCCGGCCGTGGCGAACCTGTTCCCCATCGTCGGCATCCTGATCTCGCTGGTCGCGGGCCTGCTCTACGCGCGGGCGGCCTTGGGCGGCTGGAGCGACAGCCTGCTCGGCGGCGCCGTCGCCGGCGGACTCTGCGCGCTGATCGGTATCGCCATGTCCTGGGCCATGGGCGATGTCGAGATGATGGTCCTGGCGCTCGGCACGGCCAGCTCCGCCGTCGGCGGCGTCATCGGCGGGTCCGTGGGGAAGGTGCTGGCGAAGTAGCCGCTTTGCGTGCTTCGACACGCCGCTTCGCGGCTGCTCAGGATGACGTCTGTTGAAGGCTATCTTGCCACGTCATGCTGAGCAGCGCTCGAAGAGCGCGTGTCGAAGCACGCAATGAAGCTCAGTCCGCGTA
>JBIKTU010000211.1:0-4456 GCA_044347965.1 Caulobacter sp. | reverse complement strand
GGCGACAGGTGGCGGCGGAATCAGGCGTGAACCTGGCCCAGGTCGTGGCGGTGCTCGGCGCCGGCGTCATCGCGGGCCCGATCTTCAAGCGGCTCGGGTTCGGTTCGATCCTGGGCTACCTGGTGGCGGGCATCATCATCGGCCCCTTCGCGCTGGGCGTGCTGGAGGAACCCGAGACCATCCTGCACATCGCCGAGCTCGGCGTGATCATGTTCCTGTTCGTCATCGGGCTCGAGATGCGGCCCTCGCGGCTGTGGAACATGCGGCGGGACATCTTCGGGCTGGGCGCCGCGCAGGTGATCGGCTGCGGCGCGGCCATGACCCTGGCCGGGATCGCCTTCGGCCTTCCTCCCGCCGTCGCCTTCATCGGGGCCATGGGCTTTGTGCTCTCCTCGACCGCCGTGATCATGCAGATGCTGGAGGAGCGCGGCGAGACCTCCACGCCGCTCGGCCAACGGTCCGTCTCCATCCTGCTGCTGGAGGACCTGGCGATCGTGCCGCTGCTGGGGGTTGTGGCGCTGCTGTCGCCCCGCCCGGAGACCGGCGGATCCTGGGCCGTGGACGTCCTTATCGCGGTGGGGGCGCTGGTCGGGCTGTTCATCGCCGGCCGGTACCTGCTCAACCCGCTGTTCCGCCTGCTGTCGGCAGCCAGGGCGCGCGAGGTCATGACCGCCGCCGCTCTCGCCGTGGTGCTGGGCGCGGCCTGGGTCATGGACCTGAGCGGCCTCTCCATGGCCATGGGCGCCTTCCTGGCCGGGGTGCTGCTGTCGGAGTCGGCCTATCGCCACCAGCTGGAAGCCGACGTCGAGCCGTTCCGCGGCCTGTTGCTGGGGCTGTTCTTCATCGCCGTGGGCATGTCGCTGGACCTGGGCGTCGTCGCCGCCGAGTGGCGGGTGCTGGCCTTCACCGTGCTGGGCCTGATGACCGTCAAGGCCCTCGGCATCTTCGCGGTGGCGAAGCTGTTCCGGGCCCGCACCGGCGAGGCCGTCAACCGCGCGGCGCTGTTCGCCCAGGGCGGAGAGTTCGCCTTCGTCCTCTATTCGGCCGCCGCCGCCGCCGGGGTGATCGGCGCCCGGGACAACGCGCTTTTCACCGCCGCCGTCATCCTGTCGATGATCCTGACGCCGTTCGTTGTGATGGGCGTTCGCGCCCTGACGCGGCCCGAGGAACAGGACACCGACGGCGTCGAGGAGCCGGACGGCCTGTCGGGCAGCGTGCTGGTGGTGGGCTTCGGCCGCTTCGGTCAGGTTGTCTGCCAGTCGCTGCTGGCCCGGGGCGTCGACGTCAGCATCCTGGACGTCAACGCCAACCGCATCCGTAACGCCGAGCCGTTCGGCTTCAAGGTCTACTACGGCGACGGATCGCGGCCGGAGATCCTGCACGCGGCGGGAGCTCACAAGGCGCGGCTGATCGCGGTCTGCATCGAGGATGTAAAGGCCGCGAACCTGATCGTCGAACTGGCGAAGGCGGAGTTTCCGCACGCCACCCTGATGGTGCGGGCCTATGACCGCGGCCATGCGCTGGACCTGATCAAGGCCGGTGTCGACTACCAGATCCGCGAGACGTTCGAGTCGGCCATGACCTTCGGCGCCCAGGCGCTCGAGGCGCTGGGCCTGACGCCGGAGGAGGTGGCGGAGACCAGCGCCGACATCCGCGAGCGGGACCAGGAGCGGCTCGCCCTGGAAATGACCGGCGGCATCTACGCCGGCGTCGGGCTGCTGCACGGCAACGCCCCGATCCCCGGCCCGCTGTTCAAGCCGCGCAGGCTCAAGACCCCGGCGGCGGATGACGGCGGGATTCAGGCGGACCCCAAGGGCCCGCCCGACCCGGAGTAACGGTTAGCCGAGGAACGGACGCAGCACGATCTCCACGCGGCGGTTCTGGGACCGGCCCTCGACCGTGGGGTTGCTGGCGATCGGCTGGGTCTCGCCGCGACCGGTGACATAGAAGCGGTCGCGTAGCAGGCGGCTGTTGCTGATCAGGTAGGCGGCCACCGAACTGGCGCGGCGCTCGGACAGCGACTGGTTGTACTGGTCATCACCGGTGGAGTCGGCGTGGCCGGTCACGTCGACCAGGGTCTGCGGGTAGCGGTTCAGGATCGTCCCGACGCCGTCAAGCACACGGTAGAACTGCGGCTGGATATCCGCCTGGTCGACGCCGAAGGTCACATCGCTGGGCATGTTGAGGATCAGGTCGTCGCCCTGGCGGGTGACGCTGACGCCGGTGCCGGCCAGTTCGGCCCGCAGTTCGGCCTGCTGGCGATCCATATAGTTGCCCACCGCCGCGCCGCCGAGGGCGCCGATGCCGGCCCCGAGCAGGGCGTTCTTACGGCCCTGTTCGCCGTCGCTGGTGTTGGTCAGGTAGCCGAGCAGCGCGCCGCCGAGCGCGCCGGCGATCACGCCGGTCCCGGTGTTGTTGCGGACCGTCTCGCCGGAGTAGGGGTCGATGGTCGTGCAGGCGCCCAACGCGGTGGCGGCGAGCAGGCAGACGGCGAGCGCCGAGGTCTTCAGCATGGTGGCTCCGGTGTGATTGTGCGGCCCAAACGTCCCGCCGCCGCAAAGGTTCCGCGGGAGCCCCCCGACCTTGATCCAGGTCAGGTGCGCGGGCGTCGCGGCCGGTGTAAAAGGGCGCCCATGACCGATACCCCCCTGACCAAGTCAGCGATCGAGCCCGTCTCGTTCTCGCTCTACGACACCGACTTCGAGGCCTTCTCCCGGGCGCTCGGCGACAGCTTCAGGCGATACGGCTTCGCGGCGATATCCGACTACGACATGCCGCAGGCGCAGATCGACGACGCCATTGACGCGGCCAAGCGCTTCTTCGCCCTGCCCGAGGAGGTGAAGCGCCAGTACGTGGTCGGCAAGGGCGGCCAGCGCGGCTACATCCCGTTCGGGATCGAGACTGCCAAGGGCGCGACCCACCATGACCTGAAGGAATTCTGGCACATGGGCCGCGACCTGCCGCCCGGCCACCGCTACGCGCCGCAGATGCCGGCCAATGTCTGGCCGGCCGAGACACCCGATTTTCAGGCGAAGATCAGCTGGCTGTACGGCGCGCTGGACAGCATGGGCGTCAAGGTGCTGCAGGCCATCTCCCACTACCTGGGCCTACCACGGCGCCAGTTCGACGAGGCGGTGGCCGAGGGCAACAGCATCCTGCGCCTGCTGCACTATCCGCCGATCCCGGCCGACGCGACGGGCGTGCGCGCCGGCGCGCACGGCGACATCAACGCCATCACCCTGCTGCTGGGCGCCGAGGAAGGCGGGCTGCAGGTCAAGGATCGCGACGGCCAGTGGTTGCCGATCAACCCCCCGCCCGGTTGCCTGGTCTGCAACATCGGCGACATGCTGGAGCGGGCGACCAACAACGTCCTGCCCTCGACCATCCACCAGGTCGTCAACCCGCCGCCGGAGCGCCGCGGCTTCGCCCGCTACTCGACGCCGTTCTTCCTGCACTTCGCGCCGGACTACGAGATCAGGACCCTGCCCGGCTGCGCCACGCCGGAGAACCCGGACCGCTATCCGGAGCCGATCACGGCGGACGCCTTCCTCATGCAGCGCCTGCGCGAGATCAAGCTGCTCTGAGCCCGGCCTCCGGAAACTGGACGGCCACGGTAAATTAACCACGCGACGCCGATCTTCTCCCCCAACGACACCGGGGAATCACAGATGGCGCCGTCCGAAGCTGAAGCTCGCCGCGTCGCCGCGATGCTGACGCTTGACCTGGCGGCGCTGCGGCCGGTGATTGATCGCGTGACCCGCCTCGCGCGCAGCGCCGCGAATGCGAGCCACGCCTACGTCACCCTGGTCGCCGACGACCGGGTGTGGCTTTCGGGCTTCGACGGCATGCCGCCGCAATATGGCGATATCGCCAACTCCTCCACGGCCCGAACGCTCGACGGCGAGGCGCTGTGGCAGGAAGACCTGCTTGCGGTCTGGCCCGACCACCCGTGGGTTTCCGGGCCGCCCTACGCCCGCTTCTACACCAACGCCATCATCGAGCTGTCCGACGGCGTCCGCATCGGCGCGCTCTGTGTCGCCGGACTGGAGCCACGACCGCGCGACGAACTGGTCATGAGCGACCTTGCCGACCTCGCCGCCCTGCTGGCCGAGGCGATCGAACGCCTGCAGGCCAACCGCGCCGTCGAGGAGGCGGCCCGCGAGACCCGGACCGCCACGGCGATCAAGGACGCGATCATGAAGTGGTCGCCCGCGTCCCTGGGCGTCACCGACCGCGACCTGCGCTACGTCTACGTCAACGAGGAATGGCGCAAGGACAAGGCGCTGACCGAGGAACAGGCCCTGGGCCATACGATGGCCGAGCTGTTCCCGAGCACCTATGCGCTCCACCGCAACGCCTACGATCGGGCCCTGGCCGGCGAGACGGTTGTCGGTGAGCGGATCAGCGCACCGCTGCCCGGTCGTCCTGATCGCTGGCTTCGCGCGACGATCAGTCC
>JBIKTU010000210.1:0-4473 GCA_044347965.1 Caulobacter sp. | reverse complement strand
GTCGGTCAGCAGACCCAGAATCCGGTCGGCGGTCTCCGGATCGAGGTTGCCCGTCGGCTCGTCGGCGAGGATCAGGGCCGGGCGATGGATCAGGGCGCGGGCGATGGCCACCCGCTGCAGCTCGCCCCCGGAGAGCTGGCGCGGATAGTCGCCGCCTCTGCCGGGAAGGCCGACATCGGCCAGCATGGCCTCCGCCCTACGGGTGGCCTCGGCCGGATCGCCATGGCCCAGCACCAGAGGAAGGGCGACATTGCGGGCCAGGGTCAGGTGGGGCAACACATGAAAGGCCTGGAAGACGAAGCCGATGCGGTCGCGGCGCAGCAGGGTCGCCCCGTCGTCATCCAGGGCCGAAAGCACGGTCCCGTCAATGCTGACGGTTCCGGCGTCCGCCTGGTCCAGCCCGGCGATCACGTTGAGCAGCGTGGACTTTCCGACCCCCGACTCCCCCATGATCGCCACCAGCTCTCCCCGGGCGATGTCGAGGTCCAGACCGGAGAACAGCACCCGCCCGCCGGGCAGGGATCGGCTCAGACCGCGGATGGAGAGCATCGCGGCGTCGACGGGCTGGGACGAAGGAGGCTGGGGCATGCCAGAGTCTCTAGGGCGCGGAGAGCGGTCCGGACAGCCCCCTATGACAAAGAACGTCGCGGTGCGGGGCCGAACGGGGTCAGGCAGTGTGCAGGGCAGGGGACCTGCCTGCGTCTTGGATCAGAGCTCCGACCAGCCCCGCCGTCAGATAGTCGCCGCCGAGTGTCCGTTCACTGGTCCAAACATGGCCCCGCGCAACGCGCTCATGAACCCGCGCCTGCGGGCGGCGGGCTGATCGACAGGCAAAGGTACTTGATCTCGATGTAGTCCTCGATGCCGTACCTGGAGCCTTCCCGACCCAGTCCGGACGCCTTCACGCCGCCGAAGGGTGCGACCTCGGTGGAGATGATGCCGGTGTTCACGCCGACGATGCCGGCCTCGATCGCTTCACCGACCCGCCAGATGCGGCTCATGTCGCCGGCGTAGAAGTAGGCCGCCAGGCCAAAAGGCGTGTCGTTGGCCTGGGCGATGACCTCGGCCTCGTCCTTGAACCGGATGACTGGGGCGAGGGGGCCAAAGGTCTCCTCCTCCGTAACGATCATGTCGGCCGTCACCCCCGACAGCACGGTCGGGGTGAAGAACCGGCCGCCCAGCGAGGATCGCTCCCCGCCGGCGCGAACGACAGCACCCTTGTCCACGGCGTCGGCGATATGGGCCTCGACCTTGGCGACCGCCTTGTCGTCGATCACCGGTCCGATCTCGACGCCGGCCTGATCACCGGGACCGACCTTCAGGGCGGCCGTGGCGTTGACCAGCTTCTCGACGAAGGCGTCGTGGACGCCGTCCTGGACATAGATCCGGTTGGCGCAGACACAGGTCTGGCCGGCGTTGCGGAACTTGGACTGGATGGCTCCGGCGACGGCCGCGTCGAGGTCGGCATCGTCGAACACGATGAAGGGCGCATTGCCGCCGAGCTCAAGGCTGAGCTTCTTGATGGTAGGCGCGCACTGGGCATAGAGCTTCGCGCCGACGTCGGTCGAGCCGGTGAACGACAGCTTCCGCACGGTTTCGCTCGCCGTCAGGACGCCGCCGATTTCCGTGGAGCTGCCCGTGATGATGTTCAGCAGGCCATCCGGCAAGCCCGCCATCTGGGCCAGGACACCAAGCGCGAGTGCGGTGAAGGGCGTCTGACTGGCGGGCTTGACCACCACGCCGCAGCCGGCGGCCAGGGCCGGCCCGATCTTCCGGGTGATCATCGCGGCCGGGAAGTTCCAGGGCGTGATCGCCGCGACGACCCCGATCGGCTGTTTCAGGACGATGATCCGTTTGTCCGGCTGGTGCCCGGGGATGACGTCGCCATAGACGCGCTTGGCCTCCTCGGCGAACCATTCGATGAAGCTGGCGGCATAGGCGATCTCGCCCCTGGCTTCGGCCAGCGGTTTGCCCTGCTCCTCGGTCAGGATCGCCGCGAGCGCGTCCTGGTGCGCCATGATCAGGTCGAAGTAGCGCCGCAGCACCGCCGCGCGATCCTTCGCGGTTCGCGCCGCCCACGGCTTCATCGCCTCGGCCGCCGCCGCCACCGCGCGTTCGGTCTCGGCGGCGCCCAGTGACGGGACCCGGCCGATGATCCGGCCCGTGGCCGGATCGTCGACATCGATCCACCGCTCGCCGGTCACCCAGTCGCCGGCGATCAGGCAGGCTTCGCGCTTCAGTTGGGTCATGGCTGTCCATCCGGCGGAAAGGCGTGCAGCGTCAAGTGCGGCGTCGTTGCGGTCATCCAAGCCGGTCTCTCAGGGCGAACCAGCTCATCCCCGCGACCAGGGCCGGCCAGCGCAGCAGCGAGCCGCCGGGAAACGGCGGACAAGGCAGGCGGGCGAGGAGGTCGGTCCCGGCCGTGTCGCCCAGAGCGGCGCGGCCGAGCAGGGCGCCAACCCAGGGCGCCAGCATGACACCCTGTCCGGAATAGCCGGCGGCGATGCGGACGCCGGGCTCCAGCTCCCTGACGAAGGGCGTGCGATGGACCGTGACGCCGAGGCTGCCGCCCCAGGCGTGGCTGATCGCGACATCAGCCAGTCCGGGATAGATCCTCAGCATGTGACGGCGCACGAAGCCTGCGATATCCGACGGGAAGGCCATGGAATAGTTTTCGCCGCCGCCAAACAGCAGTCGTCCGTCCGGCGTCCGACGGAAGTAGTTCACCACGAAGCGGCTGTCGGCCGCGGCCATGCCGGATGGCAGGATCTCGGGCCGGTCAAGCGGTTCGGTCACGGCGATGAAGTTGTTGATCGGCATCACCCTGGCGTCGACCACAGGCGACAGGCCGTCGGCATAGCCGTCGCCCGACAGGATCAGCTGGTCGCAGACCACATGGCCTCGCGGCGTGTCGACGACGAAGCCGCCGGCGGTCCTGCGCCAGGCCGTCGCCCGGGAGAGCTCATGGATCACCGCCCCCTCGGCGATAGCGGCGCGCGCCATCCCCAGCGCCAGCTTGAGCGGATGAAGATGGCCGCCGCCGGCGTCGACCATGCCGCCGTGATAGACGTCCGTGCCGAGGGCTTCCGAAAGGGCCTGGTCATCCAGCAGGCTGTATCGCTCGCAGCCGTAGACCGTTCGCATGTGCTCGATGAAGGCCGCATCGTCCGCCTCGCCGCCAGGCCTGTGCCGGGCGTGTATGAGACCGTCGCGCAGGTCGCAGTCGATGTGCCGCGATGTGATGAGCCGGTGCAGGTGGTCGCGCGCGTCCTCCGACAGCCGCCACAACGCGCGGGCGTCATCATGCCCCAGCCGGGCCTCAAGCCAGGGCTGCTCACGGCGCTGGCCGGTGTGGATCTGGCCGCCGTTGCGCCCGGAGGCGCCGGAGCCGACCCGGGCGGCTTCCAGCACCACCACCTTGACGCCGCGCGAGGCGAGCTCCAGCGCCGCGCCAAGGCCGGTATAACCGGCGCCCACCACGCAGACATCCGCCCGAACCTCGCCTTCCAGTGGCGGCTGTTCGGGAAACGGCTCGGCCGTGGCCGCGTACCAGCTGCCGGCTGGATGTCCCTGGTTGCGCATGCTCAGACGTTGAGCAGCAGGAACTCCCGTTCCCACGGACTGATCGTCTGCATGAAGGTTTCGTGCTCGGCCTGTTTGACGCCCGAATAGGCCGACACGAACACCGGGCCGAGGATCTCGATCAGCGGCTCGCAGGCCTCCAGCAACGCCACGGAGTCCATCAGGCTGCGGGGCAGCTCGGCGCGGCGGGCGTTGGCGTCGACCGAGACCGGCTCGGTCGGCGTCAGGCCCTGGGTCATGCCGAGGTATCCTGTCGCCAGCACGGCGGCGATCGCCAGATAGGGGTTGGCGTCAGACGACGGAATGCGGTTCTCGACCCGGCGGTTGACGGCGTCCGAGGGCGGCACCCGCAGGCCGGCGGTGCGATTGTCATAGCCCCACTGGGTGTTGATCGGCGCACCCGAGTCCCGCGAGATCCTGCGATACGAATTCACATAGGGCGCCAGCATCGACATGATCGCCGGCAGGTAGAGCTGCTGCCCGGCGATGAAGGACCGGAACAGCGGCGTTTCCTTGCCCGTCTTCGGATCGGAGAACAGGTTGTCCCGGGTGCCCGGCGCGACGATGGACTGGTGGATGTGCATCGCCGAGCCGGGCTCTCCGGCCATCGGCTTGGCCATGAAGGTGGCGTAGATCTCGTGCTCCAGCGCCGCCTCGCGGATGGTGCGCTTGAACATGAAGACCTGGTCAGCGAG
This sequence comes from Caulobacter sp., assembly GCA_044347965.1. Taxonomy (GTDB): domain Bacteria; phylum Pseudomonadota; class Alphaproteobacteria; order Caulobacterales; family Caulobacteraceae; genus Caulobacter. Next base: position 196 of record JBIKTU010000210.1, on the reverse strand, counting down.
CTCGAGCGGATCACCGTGACGCAGGTTGATCTCCATCTGCGCGACACCGCTCTCGTGGATCAGGGTGTCAATCTCCAGGCCCTGGCGCTCGGAGTATTCGTACATGTCCTCGAACAGCGCATCGAACTCGTTGACCGCCGAGATCGAATAACCTTGCCGACCTGTTTCCGGCCGACCGGAACGCCCTACGGGCGGC
>JBIKTU010000209.1:0-4491 GCA_044347965.1 Caulobacter sp. | reverse complement strand
CCTGGGATAGGCGGCGAAGGCGCGGCTCATGTCCTCGTGGACCAGAGCCTGCAGGTCCGCCCCGAAGGCGGCGCGATAGGCGCGGATGATGACGTCGGTACAGACGCCGCGATCAGCGGGCACGTCGCCGCCGGGATAGGCGAGGCGGACATAGGCGGGGTCATAGAGGACGGTGCGCCCGATCTGCGCCCTGGCGGCGGCGACCAGCTTCAGGGGCCAGGCCGTCTGGCCAGCCGCCGCGCCCGGCAGGGCCAGGGCCGAAAGCGAGACGATCAGGGCGCGACGGTCGATCATGGCGCTCAGCAGACCGCCGGTTTGTGGCCTTTATCGGGGCGGGCGCAGCGCGCCTTCAGCCTCGAGAATGGCGAGCGCCTTCTGGACGCGGCCGAGGTGCAGCAGCGCGAACAGCGGCGCCAGGGTGGCGCGAACGCCCAGCACGACAAGCGCTCCGGCAAGGTCCCGGCCCGGCTGCCGGCTCTCGACCTGCAGCCAGGCGCCGATGGCGAAGGCGAGCAGGGGCAGGGCCAGCAGCGCCGCCCAGCGCGGGGCCCGCGCCAGCGGCGCGCCGGCCTTCCACAGGACCGGCACGCGGGCGTCGGCGCCGATCCGCTTCCAGGCCGCCAGGGTGAAGGAGGCCATCATGGCCAGGGCGAGGATCCACAGGGCATCCCCGCCGATGGAAATCGCCCGGATCAAACGGTCACCTGCGCCCCGAGCTCGACCACGCGGCCGGGCGGGATCTTGAAGAAGTCGGTCGGGTTGGCGGCGTTGCGCATCAGGAAGATGAACAGCTTGTCCTGCCAGAGCGGCATGCCGCTGTGCGCCGAGGCGATCACCGAGCGGCGGCCGAGGAAGAAGCTGGTCGACATGATGTCGAACTTCAGACCCTGCTGCTTGCGCAGCAGCGTCAGGGCCTTGGGCACGTTGGGCGTTTCCATGAAGCCGTAGGTGATCACCAGCTTCTTGAAGTCGTCGTTGACCACCTCGATCCGCACCCGCTCGGCTTCGGACACCCGCGGCGTCTCGGCGGTGCGGACCGTGGCGATGACGTTCTTCTCATGCAGCACCTTGTTGTGCTTGAGATTGTGCATCAGCGCGACCGGGGCCATGTCCGGATCGCTGGTCAGGAAGATGGCCGTGCCCGGCGCGCGATGGGGCGCGCGGGCCTTCAGTATGTCGATCAGGTCGACCAGCGGCACCGAGTCCCGCCGCGTCTTGTCGGACAGGATCTGGGCGCCCTTGGTCCAGGTCCACATGATCAGCACCAGCACCGCGCCGAACACCAGCGGCATCCAGGCGCCCTGCGGGATCTTCAGCAGGTTCGAGGAAATGAAGGTCAGGTCGATGGCCACCATCGGCACGAGGACCGCCAGGGTGGCCGACCAGCGCCACTTCCACAGCACCCGGACAATGACGAAGGCGAGCAGGGTGTCGACGAACATCGAGCCGGTGACGGCGATGCCGTAGGCGGCGGCCAGAGCGCTGGAGGTCTTGAAGCTGAACAGCAGCACCAGCACCCCGATCAGCAGCAGGGTGTTGACCTGGGGCACATAGATCTGGCCGGCCTGGGTCTCGCTGGTGCGGCGGATGTCGATACGGGGCAGCAGGCCGAGCGAAACCGCCTGCTGGGTGACCGAGAAGGCGCCGGTGATCACCGCCTGGCTGGCGATGACCGTGGCCATGGCGGCCAGCAGCAGTACCGGCCAATAGGCGATCTGGGGCACCATCTCCCAGAAGGGATTCTCGCGGGCGGCGGGGTTGGCGAGGATCAGGCCGCCCTGGCCGAGGTAGTTGAGCACCAGGCAGGGGAAGACCACCCACAGCCAGCCGGCCTGGATCGGCTTCTTCCCGAAGTGGCCCATGTCGGCGTAGATCGCCTCGGCCCCGGTCACCGCCAGGAAGACGCTGCCCAGGATCACAAATCCGAGAAAGCCGTTCTGGAACAGGAAGATCACCCCGTAGTGCGGCAGCACGGCGCGCAGGACCGAGGGGTCGTCGAACAGGTGGTAGAGGCCAAGGCCGCCCAGCACCAGGAACCAGACCAGGGTGATGGGGCCGAAGAAGGCCGCCATGCGGTGTGTGCCGCGCGACTGGACCATGAACAGGGCGATCAGGATGCCGGCCGAGATCGGCAGGATCCAGTTGTCCACCCGGCCGGCCATTCCGGGCGCATCCTTGAGGCCCTCGACCGCTGACAGCACCGAGATGGCCGGGGTGATGATGCCGTCACCATAGAACAGCGCCGCGCCGATCACGCCCAGGAAGAAGACGGCCGCGGACCGTTTGCCGCTTGGCTTGGCAAGGGTGCGCCGGGCCAGGGCCATCAGCGCCAGGGTGCCGCCCTCCCCCTTGTTGTCGGCCCGCATCAGCAGGATGACATATTTGAGGGTGACGACCAGGATCAGGGCCCAGATAACCAGGGAAACCACGCCCAGGACGGCCAGTTCGGCGTCCACGCCGCTCTTGGTATGATGCAGGGCCTCGCGCATGGCGTAGAGCGGGCTGGTGCCGATGTCGCCGAAGACGACGCCGATCGAGCCCATGACCAGGGCCAGGAACCCTTGGGGCTTGTGACCATCATGGCCAGGAGCCGGGCTGGCCTTGTCCGGTGCGGAAGCGCCGGCGGCGTCGGAAACCATGGGATCCCTCCGGGATCGCGCCGGGAGAAACCCGACGCCTGTTCCCAAGCGACTGCGGCGGGCGCGATACACCCAATCGCCGGCCGGTTCAATCGTCGCCGGCGTAACGTCCGTCCTGGAATTCAATGGCGCGCGAGCCGTTCCGTTCCTACCTTTCGGCCACACCATGTCCGACAGCCAGAAATTCCCCGTCGCCGCCCATGCGCTGGCCTATCTCGCCCACCAGGGAGCGACCTCGCCCGAGCACGCCATCTCGAGCGCCGAGCTCGCCGCCTCGATGCCGACCAATCCGGTGGTCGTGCGTCGGGTGACGGCCATGCTGGCCCGGGCCGGGCTGATCGACACCCGGCCAGGAGCCGGCGGCGGGGCCTGGCTGAAGCAGGCCCCGGGCGACATCAGCCTGGACCAGGTTCTGCGCGCCGTTGAAGGTTGCACCCACCTGGGCGTGCCCCCGCCGGGCGTCGCCGGCTGTCCGGTCGGCGAACGGATTCCGGCGGCGGTCATGGCGGCCATCACCGCCGCGGACCAGGCCGCCGCCGCGCGTCTGTCGACAATCACCGTCGCGGACCTTCTTGGCGCCGACCCGGAAACGCTCTGATCGAGCCGGGCGCCGTCCCGCGGGAAAGGGCAGGAACCGCGTTCGCCACCGGCTTGAACCGGCGCGGCGGGCGGGCCACTCTTGAAACCTGTTCTCCCAAGGTCCTGAAAGGTCCGCCCGCATGGTCCGTCGACTTGCGCTGGTGACCGGCGCCTCCGCCGGCATCGGCGCCGCCTTCGCCCGCATCTACGCCAGCCACGGCTACGACGTCGCCCTGACGGCCCGTCGCGCCGACAGGCTGGAGGCGCTGGCCGGCGAGATCCGGCTGCGGTTCGGGGTCGAGGCCCTGACCCTGTCGGCCGACCTCGGCGAGCCGGGCGCTACAGACGCCATCCTCGAGGATATCGCCGGGCACGGCCGGGTGGTCGACGCCTTGATCAACAACGCCGGCTACGGCCTGCCGGGCGCCTACGCCGACACTGAATGGCCCGCCCAGCGCGACATGCTGCAGGTGATGCTGGTCGCGCCCTGCGAGCTGATCCACAAGCTGCTGCCGGGGATGATCGAGCGGAAGTTCGGCCGCATCGTCAACGTCGCCTCGCTCGCGGGCCTGGTTCCCGGCTCGGCCGGCCATACCCAGTACGCGGCGACCAAGAGCTTCCTGGTCAAGTTCTCGCAGAGCCTGCATCTGGAGAACCTGGCCAACGGCGTTCATGTCAGCGCCCTGTGCCCCGGCTTCACCTTCTCGGAGTTCCACGACGTCAACGGCACGCGCCAGCAGGCCTCGCAGTCGACGCCCGACTGGCTGTGGCTGGGCGCCGACGAGGTGGCCGCCGCCGGCTACGAGGCAGCCGAGGCCAACCGGCCCATCTGCGTCACCGGCGTGCCAAACAAGGCCATCGCCGCGGTCGCCAAGCTGCTGCCCGACGACTGGGCCCTGGCCCTGATGGCCAGCCAGGGCGCGCGGTTCCGGAAGGTTTAGCGGCAGACGTCCGCCCCCGTCCCAGCCGTCATGGCCCGGTTCGTTCAGGCGAACCATCACCACGCCCCGAAAGCTGGATCGTCATCCTCGGGCCTGTCCCGAGGACCCCTCGACCGGCCTCAACGGGAGCGCGTGATCACACGCTCACCTGCGAACCGACACAGGGGTCCTCGCCACAGGGGCGAGGATGACGGTGATTGAGGTTCAGGCTCACGAGGCAAGGCCGCCACGGGCCATGACGGCATGTGGATGACCGTGAGGACCTACTTCTCGGCCGCGTAGGGGGCCAGGACGTCGGACTTGATGATGCCGCCGCGGGCGACGTCGGAGAC
>JBIKTU010000208.1:0-4495 GCA_044347965.1 Caulobacter sp. | reverse complement strand
GGCGTGGCGCGTGCCCTGTTTCCAGCGCACATCGGCCTCGCCGTTCATGTGCTCGAAGTCGTCCTCGCCATCGCCGTCCTTGCACCAGACGGCGCGGGTGTTCCAGGCGCGGCCGACGCCGTCCTCATTGCTGTGGAAGAAGAAGCTGCCGTCCTCGAAGCTGCTGGGCGACCACAGCCAGTAGAACTGCAGCGGCTGCTGGGGGACGACGTCCTGACTGTCGCGGGCGCCGACCGGCCGCACGCCCCAGGAGCGGTCACGGGTGCCGACGAAGCCGTCGATGGAGCGCCGCTCGCCGTCCAGCTCGATCCAGCCGGTGTAGCGGCCGTTCTGGGTCAGGCGGGTGTAGTCCATGAAGGTGCGGGTGCCCTGGCGGCGGACGAAGCGCGGCTCCTCGATCGGGAAGGCGCGGCCGTCGAAGATCACCTCGCCCTTCAGCCCGTGCTCGGGCGAGTCGACGGTGACCTTCAGCTTCTGGAGCGGCTCCAGGATCTCGATCTTCACCGGCCCGACGGTCAGGTCCATGCGGTCGCCCAGCCAGCGGCTGGCGTGCAGCGCGACCTCGACCCCGTTGCGGACCACCACGAAGGAGGCGTCGGCGACGTTCAGGTGCGGATAGACCCCGAAGGCGACGGCGAAGAAGTCGTCACCCTCCACCGGGTGATAGCCGTTGAAGAAGTAGCGGTCGTAGAAGTTCCGGTCCGTGCCCGAATAGGCGATCGGCTCGGCGGTCTGGTGGATGGGGAAATCGTCGCCCTTGGTAAGCGCCATGCTGGTTCCTCCCGTTTCGCCGACGCTTCTCACGTGAGCGTTTCAAGCCTACAGGCCGCTAAGGTGAACGATGACAACCTGACTAGGCAACCGTGACGGAGGGGAAGCGTGATCTGGAACCGGCGAACCTGGATGACCCTGGCCGCGATCAGCGGCTTTCTGGCCGTCGCCATCGGCGCCTTCGCGGCCCACGGGATCGCTGACCCGCAGGCGAAGGCGTGGCTCACGACCGGGGCCAGCTACCAGTTCATGCACACCATGGCGACGCTGGCCTGCGCCACCTTCATGAACGTCGGCGCGCGGGGGGCGCGGCATGCGCCGGCCCTGTTCCTGGCGGGGATCGTGCTGTTCTCGGGCTCGCTCTACGCCATGGCGCTGGGCGGGCCACGCTGGCTGGGGGCCGTGACGCCGCTGGGCGGGCTGCTGTTCCTGGCCGGCTGGGCGGTGATGGCCTGGTCGGCGCGGCGGGTGGATCAGCTCGAAGACTGACCTGCTTTCGGCAAGGCGAGGAACCACAGCGCGGCGGCTGAACCGAGCAGGCAGCCCAGCATGACGCCCGCCATCGGCAGGGCGGTGCCGTTGTGCAGGGCCCCGCCGGCCCAGGAGGCCAGGGCGCCGGCCCCGAAGGACAGGCCGCCCATCAGGGCCGAGATCGAGCCGGCGCGGCGCGGGTCGACGCTGAGCGCCCCGGCCATGGTGTTGCCGGCCATCAGCCCGTAGCTGGCCAGGCAGCAGAACAGCAGCGGCAGCACCGTCCACTGGCCGCCGAAGCCCGTGGCGGCGGCGACGGTCAGGACCAGGCCGAAGGTGATCGCGGCCAGACTGGCCCGCCTCAGCACGTCATCGGGCGACAGCCGCCGCAGCAGCATGCGGTTGACCTGGCTGGCCCCGATCACCCCCACCGCGTTGACGCCGAAGATCCAGCCGAAGGCCTGGGGCGTGTGGCCGTAGATGGTGATGACCAGCTCCGAGGAACTGGAGATGTAGGTAAAGAGCACAGCCCCGTTCAGCGCCCCGCCCAGGGCGTAGCCAAGCAGACGGCGCTCGCGCAGCAGGGCCGCGAAGGCCTGCGCCGGGCTTTCGGACCGCGCCTGGGCGGCGGTCTCGTCTGATCGCGACTCCTTGAGGCGCAGGAAGACCGCCGCCCCGCAGGCCAGGCCGAACAGCGCCAGGATCCAGAAGATCATCCGCCAGTCGGCAACCAGAAGCACCCAGCTGCCCAGCGCCGGCGCGACGATGGGCGCGATGCCCATCACAAGGGTCAACAACGACAGCACCCGGGCCGTCTCGGTGTGGTTGAACTGGTCGCGGACCACCGCCCGGGCCACCACCGCGCCCGCGCAGCCGCCCAGCGCCTGGACGAAGCGGGCCAGCTGCAGCCCCTCGACAGAGGTGGTCAGGGCGCACCACACGGAGGCGGCGACATAGACGGCGATGCCGACCAGGATCGGCGTGCGCCGGCCGAAGCGGTCCGACGCCGGCCCATAGAGGAACTGGCCGATGGCCATGCCGAGCAGGAAGGTGGACAGCGTCAGCTGCGTGGCCTCGGGCGTCGCCTCCAGCGCCCGGCCGAGCTGGGGCAGCGCCGGCAGGTACATGTCGATCGACATCGGCGCGAACGCCGTCAGGGCGCCGAGCAGGATGACCAGCCCCCAGGGCGTGGCGGGCGGACGGGCGGGGATGTCAGAAGACTGGCTCAAGCTGGGGTTTCTAGGCCCGAGGACGAAGCAGGGGAAGCCCGCTTCAGGCGTCGTCGCCAAGTCGGCTGACGATGTCCATGGCGTCGTGCAGGACGCGCAGAATCTCGACGGTCTCCCCGTCATCCCTGAACAGGATGAGGTGGCGAGGACGGCCTATGCGTTCCGGCGCGCGTGAACGGCTATGACGCAGGTGATAGAACCGGAGCGTCGCCGGCGTCCCCGGCCTTCCCTTGACGGTCGGGCGCGCCGGGTTGATCCGCAAATCCAGAAAGGCCGTGGTCAGAAGGGCGCGGTAGGCGTCCGCTCCGGGGACTCCGAACCGATTTTCGCTATCTTCCAGGATGGCGTCGACGTCGCGCGTCGCGGGGCCGGTGACCCGCAGCCGCCTCAATCAACGCCTCGACGGCCGCGCGCGGCCATCCAGGCTTCGACATCATCGACAACCTCGAAGTCGCCACGGTCGATGGCGTCGATGCCGACCTGTATGGCCGCGTTCAGGCTGACCAGCCTGGCCGCCCGTTCGTCCTCTTCGGCCTTCAGCAGCCGAAGGCCGGCCCGCATCACCTCGCTGGCGTTCTGATAATCGCCACTTCTGACGCGCTCCTCGACGAAGGCGTCCAGCGTGTCGGTCAGGTTCACGTTCCGCGTGGCCATGGAAGCACCCTACCGCTATTGGCAATTATTGCCAATATGCCACCCCCCTTGCCTTCCCCCGCGACCACCATTCACCGTGCGGCGAAACACGAAGGGAAACGCCCATGTCCGCCATCCAGACCATGATGCCGCCCGTCCGGTACGCAGACGTCAACGGCATCCGCATGGCCTACTACGAGGCCGGTCCCGAGGGTGAAGGCGTGCCGCTGGTCTTCTGCCACGGCTGGCCGGAGCTGGCCTTTTCCTGGCGCCACCAGATCAAGGGGCTCTCGGAGGCCGGGCGATGGGTGATCGCGCCGGACCAGCGCGGCTACGGCCTGACCGACGCCCCGGCCGAGGTGGAGAGCTATGCGCTGGAGAACCTCTGCGCCGACCTGGTCGCCCTGCTCGACCACAAGGGCATCAAGAAGGCGATCTTCGTCGGTCACGACTGGGGCGGCTTCGTCGTCTGGTACATGGCCATCCGCCACCCCGACCGGGTCGCCGGCGTAGTCGGCCTGAACACGCCGTTCACCGAGCGCGCGCCAATGGATCCCATCGCCATCATGCGGGCCCGGCTGGGCGAGCGGATGTATATCGTCCACTTCCAGACCCCGGGCGAAGCCGACGCCGTGCTGAACGCCAACGTCCGCAAGGCCATGAACTTCTTCATGAAACGTCCGATGGACATGCCCGCGGCGCCCAGCGCCGGCTTCGCCACCGAGCGCAAGCCGGGCGACCCCAGCCTCTTCGCCATCGTCGACATGCTGGAGGCCTACGACCCGGCGACCGACCCGCGCGAGACGCTGATGACGGAGGAGGAGTTCGAGGCGCTGGTCGAGACCTACGAGCGCACCGGCTTCACGGGCGGCATCAACTGGTACCGCAACTTCACCCGCAACTGGCATGCGTCGAAGGACCTTGAGCACCGCGTCCATCAGCCCAGCCTGATGATCATGGCCGAAAAGGACGCGGTCCTGCCGCCCTCGTCCGCCGACGGCATGGAGGCGCTGATCCCGGACCTGGAGAAGCAGCTGGTGCTGGGCTCGGGGCACTGGACCCAGCAGGAGGAGCCGGAGGCGGTCAACCGGATCATGCTCGACTGGCTGGGCCGGCGGTTTCCGCTGTGAATGTCCTTCTCCCCTCGCGGAAGAAGGTGGCCTGCGAAGCAGGTCGGATGAGGGGGCTCCCGGACGCTAGCGGGTAGCAAATCAGGAGGACGGAATGGGTGAGGCGTATCGCACCCTCATCCGTCGGCCTTCGGCCGCCACCTTCTCCCGCAAGGGGAGAAGGGAGCTGGGATGTCCCCCACCATTCCAAACGCTTTGTCATTGGCCCGCGCGCCGCGCGGGCGGTAGAAGGGCGCAATGGACCGTTCAGCCTTCGCGCCC
>JBIKTU010000207.1:0-4510 GCA_044347965.1 Caulobacter sp. | reverse complement strand
CGCACCCTGCAGAACGCGGACGCGATGGACCTGTTCGGTGAGGGGCGCCTGTTCATCACCGACAGCCTCGCGCTCGTGGCGGGCGGAACCTGGGGCCGGGCCGGCCGCGACTACGAGAGCTTCGCCCTCCCCGGCGTCGGCGGGACCTTCAACCTGAAGGCCTCGAAGGACTACGACTGGTTCGCCCCGCGCGTCGGCCTGCTGTGGGAAGCCCCTGACGGCGCCCAGGTGTTCGCCAACCTGACCAGGTCGGTCGAACCGCCGAACTTCGGATCGATGTCGCCGACCGGGACAGGCTTCGCGCCCGTCGAGGCCCAGGAAGCCTGGACGGCCGAGATCGGGACCCGCGGCCGTCGCGGCCCCTTCACCTGGGACGTGACCCTCTACCGCGCCGAGCTGGAGAAGGAGATGCTGCAGTTCACCGTGGCCCCCGGCATCCCCGCCTCGACCTTCAACGCCGACAGGACCATCCACCAGGGTCTCGAAGCCGCGCTGGACTGGCAGGTGACGCCGCATTGGCGCCTGCGCCAGACCTGGACCTGGTCTGACTTCAGGTTCGACGGCGACGTGCAGTACGGCGACAACCGGCTGCCGATCGTGCCGGAGCACTTCTATCGCGCCGAGCTGCGCTACCAGTCGCCCACCGGCTGGTTCGTCGCCCCTTCGGTGGAGTGGTCGGCCTCGGACATCACCGTCGACTACCGCAACACCACGACGGCTCCGTCCTATGCGGTGTTCAACCTCAACGCCGGCTGGACGGTGACGGACGATGTCCAGGTCTTCGTCGACGTTCGCAACCTGGCCGACGAGGCCTACGTCTCGAACGTCCAGGCCGCCATCCTCGCCGCCCCCGCCACCGCCGCCTACTGGCCCGGTGACGGACGCTCGGTGTTCGCCGGCCTTACGGTCGCGTTCTGATCCACGAAGGGCGGCGGCGAAGGCCGCCGCCCTCATCGGAGAAAGCCATGTCCGCTGTCGATCCCGCGACCGCACACCCCGCCGGGGCGCTCTACCGTCTCGTCTGGCGGTGGCACTTCTATGCCGGCCTGATCTGCCTTCCGTTCTTCATCCTGCTGGCGACGACCGGCGCGCTCTACCTGTTCCGGGACGAGCTGAGTCTGATCGTCGAGCGGCCGATCCTTGTGGCCACCAACGGGGGCCCGTCGCTCCCGGCCGACACCCTGCTTTCGCGCGCATCAGCCGCCCAGGCGGGAACGCCCGTGCGCTTCACCCCGCCGCCCGCTCCGGGACGATCGGTCGAGGTCGGCATCCGCGACGATCACCACCGGATCATCAGCGTCTTCCTGGACCCGGCCACCGGCGAGGTGCTGGGCAAGGTCGCCGACGAAGACCGGCCCATGAAGGTCATCAGCAAGATCCACAGCCTCGATATCCTCGGCCCGCTACCCAACCTGATCATCGAGATCGTCGCCGGCTGGGCGATCCTGCTGGTTGTCTCCGGCGTCTTCCTCTGGTGGCCGAGGGGCCGCGCCGCGGGCGTCGTCACCGTGCGCGGGCGACCGTCCCAACGCCTGTGGTGGCGCGACGTCCATGCCGTGACCGGGGCTTTCGCGGCCGTCGTCTTCCTGTTCCTGGCGGTCACCGGCATGCCGTGGTCGGGCTTCTGGGGCGAGAACTACCGCAACATCGTCAACGCCTCGGGTCTGGGCATGCCGGCCGGAACAAAGGCGACCTCGGTCGCCTCCGATGCGGCGCTCGCGTCGGTCAACGCCGGCTCGTGGACCATGGACGCCGCCGCCGCCCCGACGGTGGCCCCTTCAGCGGCGCGCCCCCTCCCGCTGGAGGCGGTCCTCGACATCGCCCGGGGGCGGGACATGGCGCCCGGCTATGTCGTGCGGCTGCCCACCTCGCAGGGCGGGGTCCATACCCTGCAGCTCTACCCCCGGCAGGCCACCGGCCAGCGGGTCGTCCATGTCGACCAGTACAGCGGCAAGGTGCTGGCCGACATCGGCTTCGGGGACTACGGCCCGGCTTCGAAGGCCACCGAATGGGGCATCGCCGTCCATACCGGCGGCCAGTACGGTCTGATCAACCAGCTGGTCATGCTGGCCGGATGCCTGGCGATCATCGCCCTTTCGGTCGCCGGCGCGGTGATGTGGTGGCGGCGACGTCCCATCGGGGCCCTGGCCGCACCGCAGCCGCTCGGGCGGGCCGGCCTGTCGACCTTCGCGCTCGTCGCGCTGGCGCTGGGGCTTATCTTCCCGCTGCTGGGACTGTCGATCCTGGCGGCGCTGATCCTTGACCGGCTGCTGTCGCCGGCCTTCAAACTGAAACTCGGACTTTAGGAGCCTGCCTCATGTTTCGCCTCAACAGCCTTCTGGCCGCCGCCGCCCTGATGACGCTCGCCGCCTGCGCCCCGGCCCAGCCCGCCAGCTACTCCGCCGAGAGCATCGCCGTGGCCGAGCCGTTCAGCCGTCCGGCGCCGCAGGGCGGCAACGGCGCCGGCTTCTTCACCGTAACCAACAACAACACCGGCCCCGACACGCTGCTGCGGGTCGAGTCTCCGATCGCCACCCGTATCGAGCTGCACGAGACCTCGACCGAAGGCGGGGTGATGCGTATGCGCGAACTCAAGGCCGGCCTGAAGCTGAAGGCCGGGGAGACCGTCGTCTTCAAGCCCGGCGGCAAGCACGTCATGTTCCTGGGCCTCGTCCGGCCGCTGGCCGTCGGCGACAGGATCCCCGCCACCCTGGTGTTCGAGAAGGCCGGCCGTGCGCCGATCGAACTGACGGTCAAGGCCCGGGACGCCGCCCCGGCCGGCGGGATGGACGAGCACGCCCACTAGCGACGCGTTGACGTTGCGTCCGCGTTGACTCGACCTGCCTGAACGCCGCTAACCTGTCGCGACGGCCCGTCAGAGGCCGCGTGACAGGGAGCGATGCGCATGTCCGGCTGGAATTTCGCCGACGTCTGGGAAGAAATCGCCGCGGCGACGCCGGATCGGCCGGCGCAGATCCAGGGCGACCGCGTCCTCAGCTGGCGCGACTTCGACCGCCGGGCCAATGCCCTGGCCGCGCACTTCCTCAAGGCGGGCCTGGGCCAGAACGCCAAGGTCGCCGCCGACCTCTTCAACGCGCCGGAATACCTCGAGACCTACTACGCCGCCTTCAAGGCGGGCGTGGCGCCGGTCAACACCAACTACCGCTATGAGGCCGAGGAGCTCTTCTATCTCTTCGACAACGCCGACGCGGAGGCCATCGTCTTCCACGCCGGCTTCGCGCCCAAGCTGGACGAGATCCGCGCCCGCCTGCCGAAGGTGAAGACCTGGATCGCCGTCGAGGACCAGGGCGCGCCGATTCCCGACTGGGCGACCGAGTACGAGAGCATCGTGGGTCAGGGCGCGGATCGCGTGATCGCGCCATGGGGCCGGTCGGGCGACGACCTGCTGCTGCTCTACACCGGCGGCACCACCGGCATGCCCAAGGGGGTGATGTGGCGCCAGGACGACCTGTTCCAGGTGCTGGGAGCCGGCGGCAACGCCCTGCTGATGATCCCGCCGTTCGAGACCGTCGCAGAAGCCGGCGTTCGCGCCCGGACCGGCATGGCCGGCGACATGGCGCTGCCGCCGCCGTCGTCGCTGGTCGTGGCCTGTCCTCTGATGCACGGCACGGCGCAGTTCGGCAGCTTCGGCGTGCTCAACACCGGCGGCTGCATCATCTCCCTGCCGTCCCGGCGGTTCGATTCCAGCGAGCTGTGGGACGAGGTTCATCGCCTGCGCGCCAACAGCATCTCCATCGTCGGCCTGGCCTTCGCCCAGCCGATGCTGGAGGCGCTCGAAGCCAACCCCGGGCGCTGGGACCTGTCCTGCATCACCCGCATCGGCTCGTCCGGCACGGTCTGGAGCCATGAGAACAAGCAGGCCCTGCTGACCCATCTGCCGCCGGGTGCGATGCTGATGGACAGCCTGGGCTCGTCGGAGGCCGTGGGTCTCGGCGGCTCGACCTCCGTGGCCGGAGCTGAGGCCGGCACGGCCCAGTTCCTGGTCGGACCCAACTCGGCGGTGTTCACCGAGGACGGCCGCCGGGTCGAGGCGGGCAGCGGCGAGCGCGGCCTGGTCGCCGTCGGCGGTTTCATCCCGGCGGGCTACTACAAGGACCCCGAGAAGAGCGCCAAGACCTTCCGCATCTTCGAGGATCGACGCTGGTCGGTGCCGGGCGACTTCGCCGAGGTCAATGCGGACGGCACCATCAAGCTGCTGGGCCGCGGCTCGCAGGTGGTCAACACCGGCGGCGAGAAGGTCTTCCCCGAGGAGGTCGAGGAGGCGCTGAAGACCCATCCGCAGGTGCGCGACGCGGTGGTGGTCGGCATCCCCGACGCCCGGTTCGGCGAGAAGGTCTGCGCCGTGGTCGACATGGGCGAGGCAGCGCCGCTGTCGCTGGCCGACCTGACCGCCCATGTGAAGGGCAGGCTGGCCGACTACAAGATTCCCCGCGCCATGGTCGCCGCTCCGGTCGTTCGGGCCGCCAATGGCAAGGTCGACTACAAGGCC
>JBIKTU010000006.1:0-14485 GCA_044347965.1 Caulobacter sp. | reverse complement strand
CACCTCCACGGCGGCCAGCCGGCGGCGGAAGTCGTCCTGCTGTGATGCATCACCTTCCACCCACGGAGCATCAGTCAGCAGCCGCTTGATATCCTCGATCTGCCGGCGCTTGGCGGCCACATGGGCGTAGGACGTGCGCTCGTAGCTGAGCAGGTGGCGGGCGTAGGTCCAGCCCTTGCCCTCGTCGCCGATGCGGTTCTCGACCGGGACGCGGACGTTGTCGAAGACGACGCGGTTCAGGTGGTGGCCGCCGTCGATGGTGATGATCGGCACGACCTCGACGCCCGGTGTCGACATGTCGATGCAGAGGAAGGTGATCCCGTCCTGCTTGCGCGCGGCGTCTTCGGTGCGCACCAGGCAGAAGATCCAGTCGGCGTAATGGGCGTCGCTGGTCCAGATCTTCTCGCCGTCGACGATGTAGTGGTCGCCGACCAGAACCGCGCGGGTTCGCAGGCTGGCCAGGTCGGATCCCGCCTCCGGCTCGGAGTAGCCCTGGGCCCAGAACGTGCGGGCCGACAGGATGTCGCCCAGCCAGCGCTGCTTCTGCTCCGGGGTGCCGAAGGTGTAGATGACCGGCGCGACGTACAGCAGGCCCATGGGCGAGACGTTCGGCGCGCCGGCCCGCTCCAGCTCCTCGTCGAAGATGAAGCGCTGGGTGATGGTCCAGCCCGGGCCGCCGTACTCGGCCGGCCATCCCGGGGCCAGCCAGCCCCGGGCGCTGAGCGCCTGCTCGGAGGCGACCATGTCTGCCTTCTTCAGGGTCTGACCGTTGGCCAGCTTGTCGATGATTTCCCGGGGATACTCTTCCCGGAAATAGGCCCGGACCGTCTCGCGGAAGGCCTCGTCCTCGGCGCTCTGTCGCATGTCCATCGGGCAGTTCCTCTGTCCTAGGGTCTGTTCGCCCGGTCTGCAAGATCTCCACAATGGAGCTGTTGCCCCTGCGTCCGGCCATAGATTTGGCGCGACCCGGCTCATTTTCTTTCAGGGTCATGCATCGCTGCGACCATAGGCGCGGCGGCGCGCGGTGGTCCGAACAGGTCTTCCCCGGTTTGGTCCGCTCCTCGCCTTCGGATGCCGCAGTGCAGCATTATCCGTCAAGCATTCGCCTTCTGTCGGGAGATATGTGCAAAATCTTGCCACGCGGTCGCGGGCCGCCGTCGGATGCCGAAAGAAATTACCTTTTGCGCGACCGCTCGCCTTACCGCTAATGCCGCCTCGAACCTGCTTCGGCTGTCTGTGACCGCCGTCAGGCAGACCTGTGTCTCTATCCTGAGGATCCCCTATGGGCGCTCCACAATCCCGCGGTCTTTATGACCCCCGCAACGAGCATGACGCCTGTGGCGTCGGGTTTGTGGCCAATATCAAGGGCCGCAAATCGCACGAGGTGGTGGCCTGCGGTCTGGAGATCCTCATCAACCTCGACCACCGGGGCGCCGTGGGCGCCGATCCGCTGGTCGGCGACGGGGCCGGGATTCTGATCCAGATGCCGGACGCCTTGCTGCGCGACTGGGCGGGCAAGGCCGGGGTCGCCCTGCCGGCGCCGGGCGACTACGCCGTGGCCATGTGCTTCCTGCCGCAGGACGACGAAGCGCGTGGCGTCGCCGTGGCCCAGTTCGAGCACTTCCTGAAGGTCGAGGGCCAGACCTTCATCGCCTGGCGCGATGTGCCGATCGACACCACCGGCCTGGGGGCCGCGGTGCTCGCCCAGATGCCCGTGATCCGCCAGGCCATCGTCGGCCGTGGCGAGGGCACGAAGGACCAGGACGCCTTCGAGCGCAAGCTGCTGACCATCCGCAAGCAGCTGCAGAATCCGCTGGCCGAGCTGGCGGTGAAGAAGAACCTGCCTGGCCTGACGCAGCTATACCTGCCGTCCTTCTCGACCCGCACCGTCGTCTACAAGGGCCTGCTGCTGGCCGACCAGGTCGGCTCCTTCTACACCGACCTGAAGAACCCGCTGACCGAGTCGGCGCTGGCGCTGGTCCACCAGCGGTTCTCGACCAACACCTTCCCGTCCTGGAAGCTGGCCCACCCCTACCGGTTCATCGCCCACAACGGCGAGATCAACACCGTCCGGGGCAACGTCAACTGGATGAACGCCCGCCGGCGGACCCTGGAGTCGGACCTGCTCGGTCCCGACCTCAACAAGATGTGGCCGCTGATTCCGCATGGCCAGTCGGACACCGCCTGCCTCGACAACGCCCTGGAGCTGCTGGTCGCCGGCGGATATCCGCTGGCCCATGCGGTGATGATGCTGATCCCGGAAGCCTGGGCGGGCAACCCGCTGATGGATCCCAAGCGGAAGGCCTTCTACGAGTATCACGCCGCCCTGATGGAGCCCTGGGATGGCCCGGCCGCGGTGGCCTTCACCGACGGCCGCCAGATCGGCGCCACGCTGGACCGCAACGGCCTTCGGCCCGCCCGCTTCGTCATCACCGACCAGGACCATGTGATCATGGCCTCGGAAATGGGCGTGCTGACCGTTCCCGAGGAGCGGGTGGTCCGCAAGTGGCGCCTGCAGCCGGGCAAGATGCTGCTGATCGACATGGAGGAAGGCCGGATCATCGAGGACGAGGAGATCAAGGCCTCCCTCGCCGACGCCGAGCCCTACGCCGAATGGCTGGCCCGCACCCAGTTCAAGCTGGAAGACCTGCCCGAGGCTCCGCCGGCGGAAGAGCTGCAGGGCGCCGATCCCCAGCACCTGCTCGATCGTCAGCAGGCCTTCGGCTACACCCAGGAGGACCTGCAGTTCTTCCTTGAGCCGATGGCCCAGACCGCCGACGATCCCATCGGCTCCATGGGCGCGGACGTGCCGATCGCCGTGCTCTCGCGCCGCACCAAGCTGCTGTACGAGTACTTCAAGCAGAACTTCGCCCAGGTCACCAACCCGCCGATCGACCCGATCCGCGAGGAGCTGGTGATGAGCCTGGTGTCGATGATCGGGCCCCGTCCGAACCTGCTGGGACGGCAGGCCGGCACGCACAAGCGCCTTGAGGTCTCCCAGCCGATCCTCACCAACGAGGACATGGCCAAGATCCGCGCCATCAGCGAACTGCTGGACGGCGCCTTCCGAACCGCGACGATCGACGTCACCTGGCCGGCAGAGGAAGGCGCGGCGGGCCTTGAAAAGGCGCTCGACCGGGTCTGCCGCGAGGCGACCGACAACGTGCTGGCTGACATGAACATCCTGATCCTTTCGGATCGGGCGACCTCGCCGGACCGGATCGCCATTCCGGCGGCCCTGGCCACGGCGGCGGTGCACCATCACCTGATCCGTCAGGGCCTGCGCATGCAGACCGGCCTCGTCATCGAGACCGGCGAGGCGCGCGAGGTCCACCACTTCTGCGTCCTGGCCGGCTACGGCGCCGAGGCGGTCAATCCCTACCTGGCGTTCGAGACCCTGGAGCACCTTCGCGTCCAGAACGGCTACAGCCTGAGCGCCTACGAGGTCCGCAAGAACTTCATCAAGGCGGTCGGCAAGGGCCTGCTGAAGGTGATGTCGAAGATGGGCATCTCGACCTACCAGTCCTACTGCGGCGCGCAGATCTTCGACGCCGTCGGCCTGAACTCGCCGGTGATCGAGAAGTATTTCACCGGCACGGCCACGACCATCGAGGGCATCGGCCTGGACGGCATCGCCGAGGAGGCCGTGCGCCGGCACCGCGACGCCTTTGGCGACAACCCCATCTACGCCTCGATGCTGGACGTTGGCGGCACCTTCGCCTTCCGCCTGCGCGGCGAGGAGCATGCCTGGACGCCGGAGACGGTGGCGCGCCTGCAGCATGCCGTGCGCGGCAACCTGCCCGACGAATACAAGGCCTTCGCGGCCGGGATCAACGAGCAGGCCCAGCGCCTGCTGACCATTCGCGGCCTTATGCAGTTCCGCACCGCCGCCACCCCGCTCAGCCTCGACGAGGTCGAGCCGGCCGGCGAGATCGTCAAGCGGTTCGCCACCGGCGCCATGAGCTTCGGCTCGATCAGCCGCGAAGCCCACACCACCCTGGCGGTGGCGATGAACCGCATAGGCGGCCGGTCGAACACCGGGGAGGGCGGTGAGGAAGCCGACCGCTTCAAGCCGATGCCCAACGGCGATTCCATGCGCTCGGCCATCAAGCAGGTGGCCTCGGGCCGCTTCGGGGTCACCGCCGAGTACCTGGTCAACGCCGACGACATCCAGATCAAGATGGCCCAGGGCGCCAAGCCCGGCGAGGGCGGCCAGCTGCCGGGCCACAAGGTCGACAAGAACATCGCCCGCGTCCGCCACTCGACGCCGGGTGTCGGCCTGATCAGCCCGCCGCCGCACCACGACATCTATTCGATCGAGGATCTGGCCCAGCTGATCCATGACCTGAAGAACGCCAACTCGAAGGCCCGCATCTCCGTGAAGCTGGTCTCGGAAGTGGGTGTGGGCACCGTGGCCGCCGGCGTCGCCAAGGCGCGGGCCGACCACATCACCATCTCCGGCTTCGAGGGCGGCACCGGCGCCTCGCCGCTGACCTCGCTGATCCACGCAGGCTCGCCCTGGGAAATCGGCCTGGCCGAGACGCAGCAGACCCTGCTGCTCAACGGCCTGCGCTCCCGTGTCGCCGTCCAGGCGGACGGCGGTCTGCGCACCGGTCGTGATGTCGCAGTCGCCGCCCTGCTCGGCGCCGACGAGTTCGGCTTCGCCACGGCGCCGCTGATCTCCGCCGGCTGCATCATGATGCGCAAGTGCCACCTCAACACCTGCCCGGTGGGCGTGGCGACCCAGGATCCGGTGCTGCGGGCCCGCTTCAACGGCAAGCCCGAGCACGTGATCAACTACTTCTTCTTCGTCGCCGAGGAACTGCGCGAGATCATGGCCCAGCTCGGCTTCCGGACCGTCGCCGAGATGGTCGGGCGCGTCGACCGGCTGGAGATGCGGGAGGTCCTTGATCACTGGAAGGCCGAGGGTGTCGACCTGTCGAAGATCCTGCACGCGGTCTCCGACCACGGCGACAGCCTGAGCCAGTCCCGGACCCAGGATCACGGGCTGGAGAGGGCCCTCGACAACACCCTGATCGCCGACGCGCAGGACGCGCTGGAGACGGGCAAGCCGATGCGCGGCGAGTATCCGATCCGCAACATCAACCGCACCGTCGGCACCATGCTGTCGTCGGAGGTCGCCCGTCGCTACGGACACGCCGGCCTGGCGGAGGACACCATCTCGCTGACCTTCCACGGCGCGGCGGGCCAGAGCTTCGGCGCCTTCGCGGCCCGGGGGGTCACGCTGGAGCTGATCGGCGACGGCAACGACTATGTCGGCAAGGGCCTGTCTGGCGGCCGTGTGGTGGTTCGCCAGCCGAAGGAGTCGACGCGCGACCCGGTCACCAACATCATCGTCGGGAACACGGTTCTCTACGGGGCGATCGCCGGCGAGGCCTATTTCCAGGGTGTGGCCGGCGAACGCTTCGCGGTCCGCAACTCCGGCGCCGTGGCGGTGGTCGAAGGCACCGGCGACCACGGCTGCGAATACATGACCGGCGGCGTGATCGCCGTGCTCGGCGAGACGGGACGCAACTTCGCGGCCGGCATGTCGGGCGGCGTGGCCTATGTCTACGATCCTGAAGGCCGCTTCCCGTCGCTTTGCAACGCCGCGATGGTCGACCTGGAAACGGTCGATCCCACGGTCGGCGGCGACGAGGCGGGCCGACCCGGCCAGCGCGCCCGCTCGGTCGAGGACAACGGCATGGGCGACATGCTGTCGTTCGACGCCGAACGCCTGCGCATCCTGGTCGAGCGCCACCTGCTCTACACCGGCAGCGCCCGCGCGCGTGAGATCCTGGACAGCTGGGATGTCGCGGTGACGCGCTTCTGGAAGGTCATGCCCAAGGATTACCGACGGGCGCTGACGGACATGGCCAACGAGCGACTGGCGGCCGCCGCCGTCGCCGCCGAATAACGTATCAAGGTCGGAGTATCACCATGGGCAAGCCCACCGGCTTTCTTGAAATCGAGCGTCAGGATCGCGGCTACGACAATCCGCAGGAGCGTCTGCGCAACTGGAAGGAATTCGTCCACCCGCTGCCGGCGCCGGCCCTGAACCAGCAGGCCGCGCGGTGCATGGATTGCGGGATTCCGTTCTGTCACAACGGCTGTCCGGTCAACAACCAGATCCCGGACTTCAACAGCCTGGTCTACCGCGAGCAGTGGCAGGCGGCGCTCGAGAACCTGCAGTCGACCAACAACTTCCCGGAGTTCACCGGCCGCATCTGCCCCGCGCCTTGCGAGGCGTCGTGCACCCTGAACATCATCGACACCCCGGTGACGATCAAGACGATCGAATGCGCCATCGTCGACCGGGGCTGGGAAGAGGGATGGATCACGCCGCGCCCGTCGCCACGCGGCACCGGCAAGCGCGTCGCGGTCGTGGGCTCCGGTCCGGCGGGTCTGGCCTGCGCCCAGCAGCTGGCCCGGGTCGGCCACGCGGCAACCGTCTTCGAGAAGAGCGACCGCATCGGCGGCCTGCTCCGCTACGGCATCCCGGACTTCAAGATGGAGAAGCATCTGATCGACCGCCGCGTCGCCCAGATGGAGGCCGAGGGCGTCATCTTCCGGACCAATATGGAGATCGGCGTCAACGTCTCGGTGCAGCGGATCCTGGATGACTACGACGTCCTGGTCATGGCCGCCGGCGCGGAGCTGCCGCGCGACCTGGAGGTTCCGGGCCGCGAGCTGGACGGGATCCATTTCGCCATGGACTTCCTGGTTCAGCAGAACAAGCGCAACGCCGGCGACGACGAGGCGAAGGCCGCGCCGAACGGCACGCTCTCGGCCCAGGGCAAGCATGTCGTGGTCATCGGGGGCGGCGACACCGGCTCCGACTGCATCGGCACCTCCAACCGCCACGGCGCCCTGTCGGTGACGCAGCTGGAGATCATGCCGCAGCCGCCGGCGCACGAGAACAAGCTGATGACCTGGCCCGACTGGCCGATGAAGCTGCGCACCTCCTCCAGCCACGAGGAAGGCTGCGAGCGCGACTTCGCCGTCGCCACCAAGCGGGCCATCGGCTCCAACGGCAAGGTCGAGGCCCTGGAGTGCGTCCGCATGGAGTGGGTCGCCGGCGAGAATGGCCGCCAGGTCCTGCAGGAAGTCGCCGGCAGCGAATTCCAGATCAAGGCCGATATGGTGCTGCTGGCCATGGGCTTCGTTTCGCCCCGCCACAACAGCTTCACCGAGCAGGCCGGGGTCGAGCTCGACGCCCGCGGCGCGGTCAAGGCGCCGGTGACCGACTACAAGACCACCTCGGAGAACATCTTCGCCTGCGGCGACATGCGTCGCGGCCAGTCGCTGGTGGTCTGGGCGATCCGCGAGGGCCGTCAGTGCGCCCAGGCGGTCGACGCCTACCTGATGGGCGCCAGCAAGCTGCCGCGCTGACGGCCTCGGCGCTTGGGGAAGGCGCGACCAGCGCGGCCTTCCTCACCCGGCTGCAGGGGCCCTCGGGATTCCCGGGGGCGGCGCGACCCAATGAGCGGATCAGAAGAGTTGTATGGGAGCGCCAACCCCACCGTCTCTGGTCAAAATTCAAAAGAGACGGTGGGTTAGGAATGGTGGGTGCAGTAGGATTCGAACCTACGACCCGCTGATTAAGAGTCAGCTGCTCTACCAACTGAGCTATGCACCCGCCCTGGCTCCGGCCCCTTGCGGTGGCTGGCGGCGAGGGCGCGGAACATACGCGAAAAGGCCGGGGACGCAAGGGCGATAAACATGGCGAGACGAGACATTACCGGAGCCGTCGATTTTCCCTATCTGGAAGGGTTCGCGGCCGGCGACACCGACGTGATCGACGAGGTTCTGGCCCTGTTCGAACAGCAGGCCCAGTTGTGGTCGCCGATGCTGGATTCGGCGTCCGAAGGCTGGCGTGACGCGCTGCACACGGTGAAGGGCGCCGCCCGGGGCGTCGGGGCCCATGCGCTGGGCGAGGCCTGCGCCCGAGCCGAGGCCGAGGGACCCGGCCTGCTGCCGGACGTCCATGCCGCGCTGGACGCCGCCCTGTTCGACATCGCCGCCTACCGCCACGAACAGGCGCTGCGGTCGCTCAAGGGGTAGGAGAAATCGGGACGGCCGTGATAGGATTAAATCCTATCGCAGGAACCGGCCATGCGCACCACTCGCCAGATGAGCATCACCCTTCCGGTTGAAATGGCCGACTCTGTTCGCGCCAAGGTTGCTTCCGGCGACTACGCGAGCGAAAGTGAAGTCATTCGTGAAGGTCTCCGCGCCCTTGAGGCGCGCGATGAGGCGGTCGAGCGGTGGCTGAGAACCGAAGTCGTGGCGACCTACGAGGAGATGAAGGCGCACCCGGAACGCGGCATACCGGCGGAAGAGGTACGCGCGAACATCGAGCGGATGTATGCGGAGCGCCGCAAGGGCGGCTAAATCGATGAGTCTACTCGGCGCGCGCCCAGTCTCAGCTCTGGGCGATGTTTCTGGAGCTCGCCGGGGATGCTTCAGACGAATCCGCGTTCAGGATCGTGCTGGACCTGCAGCTGAGGCTGGGAATCCTAGCGGACTTTCCGTACCTCGGTCGGGCGCGTGAAGATATCGCACCCGGGATCAGGACCTTGGCCTTCGACCGGAAGGTGCTTGTGGCCTATGGCGTCGCCAAGGACTTGATCCGGATCGTCGGCATCTTCCGCCGTGGCGAGGACTTCGAAACCGCGCTCCGCGTCCCGGAAACCTAGTCCGTCCGCGTCCGGTCCCAGACGCCGAACTCATAGGCGATGCAGCGGTCGATCATCGTGCGCCAGACCGGCTCGGCGATGGCTTCCGACAGCCCGGCCTCGCGGGCGGCGGCGCGGACCTTGGTCACCACATCCTCGATGCGCGCGCGGTCGTGGACGACGCTGCGGTCGGCCTTGATGCGGGCGGCGGCGTCCATGTAGCCCTGCCGCTCGGCGATAATGGTCACCAGCAGTCGGTCGAGGGCGTCAACGCCCTGGCGGACCTGGGCCATGGTGGTGCAGTCGGCGGGGGCGATGCGCTCGTCAGCGATCGCATTCAAAACATCTTTGGCCACGTCAGATACCGGAACCGTTGTCCATGGTCTGGAGGGCGGCCTCATGGGCCGCAGCCTCCTCGGTGAGCCAGGAGACGAATGCCTTTACCTGCGGCAGCCGTCCCTTGGTCTTGGGATGGACGACGTAATAGGCGAAGTCCACGGCGGTGGCGATCTGAAACGGCGTCACCAGGCGTCCGGCGTCGAGGTCCGCCTGCGCCAGGGTCCGCTTGGCCAGGGCGACGCCCCGTCCGTTGGCGGCGGCCTCGATGACCAGGCTCGACTGGTTGAAGCGCGGCCCCCGCGCGCCGTCGACGGTTCTCACGCCGCGGGCGGCCAGCCACATGGCCCAGTCGGGGCAGGAATCGTCGGCGTCGGGAGACCCGTCGTGCAACAGGATGTGGTTGGCCAGATCGCCCGGCTCGTTGATCGGGTTCTGCTCGAGCAGCGCCGGGCTGATCACCGGGATCACCGTCTCGCTGAGCAGGCGCGTGACCTCCAGTCCCGGATAGCGCCCGCCGCCGTAGCGGATGGCGAGGTCGATCTCGCCGCTGGCGAAGTCGACGACCTCCATGCCGGCGCTGAGCCAGACGTCGACCTGGGGCTGGGCTTCCTCGAATCGGCCCAGGCGGGGCACCAGCCATTTGGCCGCGAAGGATGGCGCGGCGGTCAGCGTCAGGCGGCGGCCGTCGACGGCGGCGGTCAGCAGGCTGGCGGCCTCGGCCAGCCGGTCGAACGCCTCGCGCAGGGCGGGCAGGGCGGTCTGGGCGGCGTCGGTCAGCAGCAGGCCCTTGGGCGTGCGCTTGAACAGCGCCGCGCCGACATAGTCCTCCAGGTTCTGGATCTGCTGGCTGACGGCGCCCGGCGTCACCGACAGTTCGTCAGCGGCCCGGCTGAAGTTGAGGTGGCGCGCGGCGGCCTCGAAGGCCCTCAAGGCGTTCAGCGGCGGCAGCCTTCGGCGCTCGATCGACCGTTCCATAAGAATTACTGAGGCCCCCGGCAGAAGTCTTGGATTGCGATCTGGGCTCGCCAAACCCAGTTTGCAATGGTCCGATGGCGTATCGGCCCTTTATCGTCAGCGGACAGGAAGCGGGGTGGGCCGATGGCCCGCCCCGCTTCGATTCCCGGGATTTAATCCCCATTGTGCTTGTAGAGAAACTGAAAGTTAGATGCCCCGGCCGACCCCTTCACAACCCAAGCGTCTGGTCGCCCTCGACGGCGCGGGCAGGCCTGCGGTCGCCGGTCGCGTCTGGCTCGTCGGCGCCGGGCCGGGCGATCCGGACCTCCTGACTCTGAAAGCCGCCAGGCTGATCGGTTCCGCCGATGTCATCGTTCACGATGGCCTCGTCTCCGAAGAGATCCTGTCGCTGGCGCCGGCCTCGGCCCGGCTGATCGACGTCGCCAAGCGCAAGAGCCGCCACACCCTGCCGCAGGGCGACATCAACCGCCTTCTGGTGGCCTTCGCTCTGCAGGGCCTGACCGTTGTGCGCCTCAAGGCCGGCGATCCCTTCATCTTTGGCCGCGGCGGCGAAGAGCTGGAAGAGTGCCGCGCGGCGGGCGTGATCTGCGAGGTCGTGCCCGGCGTGACTGCCGCCCTGGCGGCCTCGGCCGGCGCTGGCGCGCCGCTGACCCATCGCGGCCTGGCCCAGTCGGTGACCTTCGTCACCGGCCACGCCGCGCACGGCGATCCCGACCTCGACTGGGCCGCCCTGGCGCGGGCCAATCAGACGGTCGTCATCTACATGGGCCTGACCACGGCCGGTCTGATCGGCGAACGCCTGATGGCCGCCGGGCGTGACGGCGCCACCCCGGCGCTGATCGTCGTCAACGCCAGCCGCGCCGACGAGCAAAGCCACCCCACGACGTTGGCGCAACTCGCGGCGACCGCCGAGGGCCTGAAAGGCCCGGCGCTGCTGATCGTCGGCGAGGCGATGGCGCTGGCTCTGTCTTCCGCTCATCCCGGCGAAGGCCGGGACCCAGCTGCAGCCCCGGAGTCTTGCGTGCGTCTTCTGGATCCCGGCCTTCGCCGGGAAAACGGTGTGAAATGAAAGCCCTCACCGCCAACCGCCTGATCGATGGCGAGGTCGTGTTCTGGAAATCCGGCGCGTGGATCGAGCGCTTCGCCGACGCCCAGTTCTTCGCCGATGACGACGCCGCCGGCCCGGCCGCCGTCGAGACGGCCAAGGGCCAGCCGACCGTGATCGTCGAGCCCTATCTCATCGACATCGTCGAGGCGCCCGGCGGCTGGGCCCCGGTCAGCTATCGCGAGCGCCTGCGCGCGCTCGGTCCCACCAACGAACCCACGCACGGCAAGCAGGCCGAGGGCGGCGCCGGCGTCGAGGCCATCCTCGCCGCCACGGGCGCGGCGCGCTCGACCGGCCGTGTCGATCTGATCCGCAGGAAGTAGCCGCCCATGTATCGCTACGACGCCATCGACAAGGAATTCCTGGCCGACCGCGCCAACGAGTTTCGCGAACAGGTCGGCCGCCGGCTGGCCGGTTCGCTCAGCGAGGACCAGTTCAAGCCCCTGCGGCTGATGAACGGCCTGTATCTGCAGCTGCATGCCTACATGCTGCGGGTCGCCATCCCCTACGGCTCGCTGGACAGCCGCCAGCTGCGCCGGCTGGCCCACATCGCCCGCGTCTACGACAAGGGCTACGGCCACTTCACCACGCGCCAGAACATCCAGTTCAACTGGGTCAAGCTGGGTCAGTCGCCGGACATTCTGGACGCGCTGGCCGACGTCGACCTGCACGCCATCCAGACGAGCGGCAACTGCATCCGCAACGTCACCGCCGATCCCTACGCCGGGGCGACGGCGGAGGAGATCGACGATCCGCGCGTCTGGTCCGAGCTGATCCGCCAGTGGTCGACGCTGCATCCGGAATTCTCGTTCCTGCCGCGCAAGTTCAAGATCGCGGTCACGGCGGCGGCGAAGGACCGTACGGCGGCCCGCGTCCACGACATCGGTCTGGTCCTGCGCCGCAACCGCGAAGGTGAACTGGGCTTCGAGGTCATCGTCGGCGGCGGCCAGGGGCGTACGCCCTACATCGGTCCGACCATCCGCGAACATCTGCCGGCCGGTCGCCTGCTCAGCTATCTGGAAGCGGTCCTGCGCGTCTACAATCGCCATGGTCGCCGGGACAACATCTACAAGGCGCGGATCAAGATCCTGGTCGCCGCCCTGGGGCGGGACGAGTTCGCCCGTCAGGTCGAGGAAGAGTGGAGCAAGCTGGACTCCGCCCTGGCCGATGCGCCCGACACCGAGCTGGCGCGCATCCGCGGCGCCTTCACGCCCATCAACTTCGAGACCCTGCCGGCGACCTCGCCTGCGTTCGATGCGGCGAAGGCCGGCGATCCCGCCTTCGCCCGTTTCGCGCGCAACAACGTCAAGCCACACAAGAAGGCCGGCTACGCGATCGTCGAGATTTCGCTGAAGGCCCACCATCAGACGCCGGGCGACGCCACGGCCGACCAGATGGACGTCGTCGCCGACCTGGCGGAACGCCATGGCCTGGACGACATCCGCGTCACACACGAGCAGAACCTGGTCCTGCCCCATGTGAAGCTGGACGACCTGCCCTCGGTGTTCGCCGCGCTGCGAGCGGCCGGTCTGGCCACCCCCAACATCGGGCTGATCAGCGACATCATCGCCTGCCCGGGGCTGGACTACTGCGCCCTGGCCAACGCCCGCGCCATCCCGATCGCCCAGTCGATCGCCCAGCGCTTCGAGGACGCCGACCGCGCCGAACTGATCGGCGAGCTGAAGATCAAGATCAGCGGCTGCATCAACGCCTGCGGCCACCACCATGTCGGCAACATCGGCATCCTGGGCGTCGACAAGAAGGGCGAGGAATTCTACCAGCTCAGCCTCGGCGGCTCGGGCCAGGAGGACGCCTCCCTGGCCCAGATCCTCGGCCCGGGCATGTCGGCCGAGAAGGTGCCTGACGCCATCGAGGCGCTGGTCGAGACCTACCTCACCATCCGCCAGGGCGAGGAACGCTTCCTGGACACCGTTCGCCGCGCGGGCCTGGCCCCGTTCAAGGAGGCTGTCTATGCCGACGCTCATTAGGCTGATCGAGGGGCGGTACGAGACGGCGGAGGACGCCTTCGCCGACGTCGCCGACGAGGATGTGACGCCTGAAGGTCCGGTGATCCTGTCGCTGGCCCGCTTCCAGGCCGAGGGCGACGCGCTGATCTCCGCCGGTCGCACGGTCGGGGTGCGGGTCCAGTCGGACGAGGCGGTCGAGACCCTGGCCTACGACCTGCCGCGGCTGGCCGTTGTGGCGCTGGTCTTCCCCAAGTACCGCGACGGTCGCGCCTACACCACGGCCCGACTGTTGCGGCAACGGCTCGGCTTCACCGGCGAGGTGAGGGCGGTGGGCGATGTCCTGCGCGAGCAGGCCGGCTTCATGGTTCGATGCGGCTTCGACAGCTTCGCGCCCGCCGACGGCTCTTCTCCGGCCGAGTGGGCGCATGCGGCCGGGCGTTTCCGGCACGTCTACCAGCGCGCGGCCGACGCGCGGGCGCCGGTCTTCGTGGAGCGCGCCTGACATGGCCTTCGATCAGCTTGACCGCACCCAGGACACCCGGGCCGCGCGGCTCGACGCCGAGCTGCGCAACGCCCATCCGCGAACCGTGATCGAGGCCGCCTACGCCGAGTTCGGCGACAGGCTGGCCCTGGTTTCGTCCTTCGGGGCGGAGTCGGCGGTTCTGCTGCACCTGGCCGCCCAGGTCAGCAAGGACATTCCGGTGCTGTTCCTCGACACCGGCATGTTGTTCGGCCAGACGCTCGACTACCGCAAGCAGTTGGCGGCTCGGCTCGGCCTGACCGATGTCCGCGACCTTCGCCCGACCTTCGCCGATATCGCGGTCCACGATCCCAAGTCGGACCTGTGGAAGACCGACACTGACGCCTGCTGCAACATCCGCAAGGTGATCCCGCTGGACAAGGCGCTCGGCGGCTTCGACGCCTGGCTGACCGGCCGAAAGCGCTTCCACGGCGGCGACCGCCTGCGACTGTCGGTCGTCGAGGACGCCGATCATCAGCTGAAGTTCAATCCGCTGGCCAACTGGACCAAGGAAGACCTCGACGCCTATGTCGCCGAGCATGACCTGCCGACCCATCCGCTGGTCGCCCAGGGCTTCCCGTCGATCGGCTGCTGGCCCTGCACCAACCCGGTCGAGGAAGGCCAGGATGTTCGGGCCGGCCGCTGGGCCGGGCAGGAGAAAACCGAGTGCGGCATCCACGTCGCCCGCGCCCCGGCCGCGCCCAACGTCGGCGGCGGGATCTAGGGTCGCGTCAGACTCTTTGTTCGCGGCTTTGCCAATGCTCCGTCATGGCCCGACTCGTTCGGGCCACCCATGAACACGGACGGCCGAGATTGAACGCCGACGCTCCGGGCAACCACCACGCTCACCGCGCGTGGGTGGCCCGAACGAGTCGGGCCATGACGAGGAGAAGGGGGCGGA
>JBIKTU010000206.1:0-4531 GCA_044347965.1 Caulobacter sp. | reverse complement strand
GGAGGCCGATCCCGACGTCGTCCCTCAGAGCCTTGAGTGGATGCCCTGGAGCCACATCAGCGCCGGCAACATCGGCTTCAACGGCGTGCTGTGGGGCGGCGGCACCGTCCACCTGGATGAGGGCAAGCCCATCCCCGGCATGTTCGAGACCACGATCAAGAACCTCTATGAGGTCTCGCCGATGGTCTTCGGCTCGGCGCCCATCGCCTTCGGCATGCTGGCCGAGGCCATGGAGCGGGATCCGGTCCTGCGGGCCTCCTTCTTCAGGAACCTGCGCTACATGGGCTACGGCGGCGCCACCCTGTCCAACGACGTCAACGAGCGGCTGCAGGCGCTGGCCATCGCCGAGACGGGCCAGCGGATCCCGCTGACCACCATGTATGGCGCGACCGAGACCCAGGGCGTCACCGTCACCCACTGGGCAACCGAGCAGGTCGGTCTGGTCGGGCTGCCGGTGCCCGGCGTGACCATCAAGCTGGTGCCGAACGGGACCAAGTACGAGGTCAGGGTAAAGGGGCCGACGGTCACCACCGGCTATCACAACGATCCGGAAAAGACCGCCGCAGCCTTCGATGAAGAGGGCTTCTACAGGCTGGGCGACGCCGCCCGGTTCCTCGACGACAATGATCCGGCGCAGGGCATGGTCTTCGACGGTCGCGTGACCGAGGACTTCAAGCTCGACAGCGGCACCTGGGTCAGCGTCGGCACGCTGCGACCGGATCTCGTGGCTGCCTGTAGCCCCTGGGTAATGGACGCGGTGATCTGCGGTCAGGACAAGCCGTTCATCGGCGCGCTGTTCTGGCCCTCGATGGCCGGAATGCAGACGCTTGCGGCCGATGCCGGTCCGGGGACGCCGATGGAGAAGCTGACCGCGCTGCTATCGGAGAAGCTGGCGGCGTTCAACGCCACGGCGGGCGGCTCGTCGCGGCGTATCGGCCGCTTCGTGATCATGACCGAGCCGCCGTCGATCGACGCGGGCGAGATCACCGACAAGGGCTATGTGAACCAGCGCGCTACGCTCGAGCGTCGCGACGGGCTTGTGCAGAACATCTATGCCAACCCGCCGGGCGCCGGCGTGGTCACGGTTTGAAGGACAGGACGATGACGATGGATTCCGGTTTCCGTGCGCTGCTCGACGCGACCAACGCCGTCGAGATGCCGCCGCTCAGCACCCTGCCGCCGGCCATGATCCGCGAGGGCTACCGCGCCCAGCGGGTCGGCGTCGACGCCGGCGCCCCGACCGACCTGGACGTGCGCGACCTTGAGGTCGCCGGCGGCGCGGGGGCGCTGAAGGCGCGGCTCTACACGCCCAATGGCGCGCCCGCCGTTGGGCCCGGGCTTGTCTACTTCCACGGCGGCGGCTTCGTGATCGGCGACCTCGACAGCCACGACAGTTTTCTGCGGCGGCTGGCGGCGGCGTCCGGCGTGCGGGTGCTGTCGGTCGACTATCGCCTTGCGCCCGAGCACCCGTTCCCGGCCGCCCACGACGACGCCCTGGCGTCGCTGCGCTGGGCCTTCGATCATGCGGCCGAGATCGGCTTCGACCCGGCCCGCATCGCCGTCGGCGGCTGTTCGGCGGGCGGTAACCTGTCGGCCAGCGTGGCGCTGGACCTGCGTGAGGACCCGTCGCGCAGACTGGCCTTCCAGCTGCTGCTCTACCCGGCCACGGCCATGGACCAGGACACGGCCTCGCGCCGGGATCTCGCCACCGGGCACCTGCTGACGGCCGAGGTCATGGAGTGGTTCGGCAACCACCTCGCCGCCGCCGGTCATCCGGAACAGGCGCGCGCCGAGCCGGTGAAGGCCGACCTGACGGGCGTCGCACCCGCGCTGGTCGTCACAGCCGGCTTTGATCCGCTGAAGGATGAGGGCAAGGCCTACGCGGCGGCCATGAACGCCGCCGGCTCAATGGCGGAGCATGTCGAGTACGCGGCCTTTGTCCACGACTTCTACACCCTGTCCCCCTTCTGCACCGCTGTTCCGGCGGCGATCGAGGAGACGGGGGCGAAGCTCAGGGCCGCCCTCGCCTGAGGGCTGACCCTCGATACGAACGGCCTGCGGGCCCAACAAAAAGGGCGGCCCGGATTGCTCCGGGCCGCCCCATTCGTTTGACGTATCCGTCAGGCCTAGAACTTGGCCCGCAGGGTGACGCCGTAGGTGCGCGGCGCGCCCATGAAGGCGTTCAGCGCGTTGACGGTGGGCAGGGCCCCCGGCGTGGCGCTGGTCTGGTTCTGCAGCGGCGAGTCGAAGACGACCTGGTAGTAGTCCTCGTCGGTCAGGTTCTGACCCCAGAGTTCCAGCGACCAGCGCTCGTCCTTGGTCCCGAGGGCGACCCGGCCGTTCAGCAGGGTCAGGTCTTCCTGGATCTTCAGCGGGTTCAGGTCCGAGCCGGTGTTGTACTCGGTCGTGAACTTGGCGCTCAGGCTGGTGCGGAAGGTGAAGTTCTCGCCCAGGTCACGCTCGTAGCTGCCCGAGAACGAACCCGACCACAGCGGGGCGAACGACATGTTGTTGCCCGGAAGCAGCAGCGAGGCGCCGGCCGGCGGCGTGAAGTCGCCGTATTCGGTGTCGGAGAAGGTCACGCCGCCCTGGAACCGCAGGCCGTCAACCGGGGTGAACCACACGAAGTCGGCGTCGAAGCCGCGCGAGTTCACTTCCGGAATGGAGGTCACGATGAAGCTGATGCCGGTGAAGGCATTGAGCTGGAAGCCTTCGTAGTTCTGCGTGAAGGCCGACAGGTTCAGCAGCAGCGAGCGATCGAACAGGGTGCTCTTCACGCCCAGCTCGTAGCTGTCGACGAACTCGGCTTCGAAGGCCGTGTTCGGGTTCAGCGTGAAGTAGGGCGCGACCGTCGTCGAGACCAGGTTGCGGGCGCGGTCGAGGTTGAAGCCGCCGGCCTTGTAGCCGCGGGCGTACGAAACGTAGCCCATCAGGTTCGGGTTGAACCGGTAGGCCAGCTTCGCGGTGCCGCTCCATTCCTTCTCGGTGCGCGACTGCTTGTTGTCGGCGTTGTTGAAGTTGGAGTCGGTCCACGGCACGCAGAGGCTGAACGCGAAGCAGGGCAGGCCGGTGCCCAGGTTGTTGTACTGGGTCTCCAGCGTCTTCTCTTCACGGGTGTAGCGAAGGCCGACGGTCAGTTCGAGCGCTTCCGTGATCTCGTAGGAGTTGTTGGTGAAGAACGCCAGGCTCTTCGCTTCCTGCTGGTGCTGGTCGTTCTGGCCGGTGCCCGGGATGTAGTAGGTGCCCGGCAGGGCGCCCTGGGTGGCGCCGCCCGAAGCGATCAGGCTGAAGTAGGGGCGGTAGTCGTCGCCGAACAGCAGGGTCTGGCCGGTGCTGAGGTTTTCCTTGGCGGCGAACACGCCGACCAGCCAGTTCAGGCGATCAGCCTGGCCGGCCAGGCGGAATTCCTGGCTGAACTGCTCGAACTGCACGAAGTTGCGGCCGTCCGCCGGGCGGTACCAGACGTCAGCCGTCGAGAAGTCGCTGTCCTGGGCGCCGAGGTTGTAGAACTCGCGCCAGGCGGTGACCGAGGTCAGCGTGGCTTCGTTCAGCCAGGGCGTGTCCCAGGTGACTTCAGCCGAAAGACCCTTGTCTTCGATCTCCTGGGTCGTGTCGCGGTTGGAGTAGGCGATACGCTTGGAGGGGTCCGGCGGGTTCAGGACGCCGGAGTCGGAGGTCGACAGGATGTCGATCCAGCCCTGGCGCGTCGGGTTGCGGACGACCGCGACGGCGGCGCAGCAGACTTCGTCACGCTTGGTGTAGTCGGCGATCACGCGGATATCGATCGTGTCGGTCGGGGTGGCCAGCAGTTGGCCACGGACGCTGTAGAAGTCCTGGTTGGCGTCTTCGGTGAGGGTGCGCGGACCGTCGCCGGTGCGGACATCATAGAGGCCGTCGCGTTCGCGCTTCACCACGAACAGGCGGCCGGCCAGCTTGTCCTCGATGATCGGGCCGGTCACCGACACGGCGGCGCCCAGCTGGCCGTAGTTGCCGGCCGTCAGTTCGCCTTCGACGCCGAAGGTGAAGGAGGGCTTCTTGGTGATGACGTTGATGACGCCGGCCGAGGTGTTCTTGCCGAACAGCGTGCCCTGCGGGCCCTTCAGGACCTCGATGCGCTCCATCTCGCCCAGGTCGCCGAAGCCGACGCCGTTGCGGGGGCGGTAGACGCCGTCGATCACGATGCCGACCGAGCTTTCCAGACCGGGGTTGTCGCCCACGGTGCCGACGCCGCGGATGCGGGCGGTGGTGACGGTCTCGCTGGAGGTCGAGGTGACCAGGAGGCCGGGGGTAAGGACGGTCAGGTCCTTGATGTCCTTGACGCCGGCGTCTTCGAGCTGCTGCTCGCTGACGGCGGTGACCACGATCGGCACGTCCTGAAGGCTCTGTTCGCGCTTCTGGGCGGTAACGATGATGGCGTCGACGGTGGCCGCGTCGGTTTCAGTATCCTGCGCGTAAGCGGCGCCAGCGAGCAGCGACGACAGCACGACGGCGGACGCCGACGCGCGAAGCATTTGAGAAAAACGCATTTCCT